>PEAL01000333.1 GCA_002753725.1 Deltaproteobacteria bacterium | reverse complement strand
TATTATCCTTGCTTTCCGCAGCTCAAAAAATAATGATGCATTATCCTTTATATTTATACTCATTTCTTCTTCCCTTTACTGCTGGTGCATTCGCAGGCTTTCTTTATACAATGCGATGGATACAGGAAAAAAAATACCATAAACAAATAGAAATGCATAATACCCGATTGAACACCATCTTTGAAACAGTACAATCGGGCATTATGATTATTGATGCTGAAACGTTTGTCATTACTTCTATCAATCCTGCGGTTAAAGACATTCTGGGGTATACTGAGAAGCAAATAGTGGGGAAAAATTGTTATGATTTTATTCGCTGTCAATCAAATAATTGTATAAAAGATCAAAAAGTTGTTGTAGAAAATGTTCAAGAAGCAATGATCAAAACAACAGATAAAGATATTCCCATTATACGAAAAGCAAAAATTATCGACATTGACGATCATCCCTGTATTCTTTTAAGTATCATGGATATTTCAACCATTGTTGCATCGGAAAAATTAATTCATGAGGCAAATGAGCGTGTGAGAACGGCAGATCGATTAAAAACAGAATTTTTAATGAATGTTGGACATGAAATTCGAACGCCTTTAAATGCAGTTATTGGAATATCCGACCTGTTAATGGAATCGAATCTTTCCAATGAGTTAAGAGAAGATATTGAATTAATAAGATATTCAGGGCATTCTCTGCTTAAAACAATGGAAAACATTATTGATTACGCCATGATAAAGTCCGGAAATTTGAAAATTTATTCATACCCTTTTAATTTTTATGAATCTATCGCATTTGCATCGGCAGTCTACCAGGATAGAGCAAAAGACAAAGGCATATCTTTTAAGATGAATATTGATCATTGTTATGGAAAAGAAATTATTGGCGACAAATCTGCCTTTGAAAAAATCATCAATAATTTGCTTGACAATGCCATTAAATTTACTGAAAGCGGTGGAATTACGATTGAGTGTCAATTGTCATTCCTGGATTCACCTCACATAGAGCTTCGCATCACCGATACAGGTATAGGCATTCCTTCAGAACAATGGGAATATATTTTTGATTCATTTTATCAAATCGATGGTTCAATGAAACGACACTACGAGGGGATAGGCATGGGGCTGGCAATTGTTGATTTTTACGTTCAACAAATGGGGGGTACCATTGAGATAGAAAGCACTGTTGGGAAGGGAACCTCTTTTCATGTGATGTTGCCGATGACATTAAGAGATATCATTCCTGAGCGTTAATTACATTACAAAGGAGGCAAGCGTTAATATGGTAGATATTGAACTCTTAAGATCATGGTGTCTGGAACTTCCAGAAACAAAACTTGATTCTTCCGCTCAAAAGGAAGTGTATACCGTTCATCAGAAAACATTTGCGTTTATCGAACAAGATCATATACATTTAAAATGTTCGTTCGATACTTATCGTAAAGCGATTCAACATCAAGATATTATCCCTGCAAAAGGCTTATCAAGATATCATTGGATAGCCATTAATGATCTCGACCATTTGGAAATAGAAGTCGTTCATGAATTCATTATCAATTCCTATGAATTAATTGTCAATACATTACCTAAAAGAATCAAAAAGAAACTTTTACAAAGACTGAGTCACGATATTGATTCCCCCTGGAAAGATGTGTTAAGCGTTTTTTTTAAAGAATTTATGGATTTTTTTTATCCAGACATTTCAGATGATATCGATTGGACCAAAGCTCCTATCTTTATGGATAAAGAATTGACCAGAATTGCAAAAGAATCAAAGACCGGAAATCGATATGTTGATAAGTTGATCAAAGTTTTTAGAAAAACTGGTGAAGAAACCTGGGTATTACTGCATATTGAAGTCCAGGGGCAAAAACAGGATATATTACCAGAAAGGATGTTTTTATATTCAAATCGGTTAACCGATATGTACAATATGCTGGTTGCCAGTCTGGCCATTTTAGCTGATGACAACCTCAACTGGCGTCCATCGGAGTATTCGGTTGAATTATGGGGCAGTCAAAAATTATTTAAATTTCCAGTGATCAAATTATTAGATTACAAAGACAAATGGTCAGAGCTGGAACGCTCGGACAATCCTTTTGCAGTCGTTGTTATGGCGCATTTAAAAATGTTAGAAACAAAAAAGAATCATGACCAACGGCTACACTGGAAAATTCATTTGACACAGATGCTACACGGCAAGGGATATACAGACAATCAAGTGAATGCATTACTCAAATTTATTGACTGGATTATGGTATTACCCAGAGGCTTGGCATCTAAATATAAAACAAGTATGACACAAATAGAGGAGGCTAAAAAAATGAGATACATAACAAGTTTTGAGCTTATTGGAAGAAAAGAAGGGAGACAGGTAGGTATAGAAGAAGGGCGGAAAGAAGGGCGGAAAGAAGGGCGGAAAGAAGGCGAAGTTCTTGGTCAGATAAGCTTATTAAAAAAAATGAAACAAATGAAAATGCTTGCAAAAGATCAATACGAACAAATGATGCAACCATTGAAATTAAAATTACAAACAATTCCAAAGAGATAATTCTTAGATTTTGAAATACTATTGTTTGTTTGTGGAGGCACATTATCATTTGAAGATATCTTTTTGAATGTCGATACTATATATAATATATCCGATAATCTCTATTGTAAAATATCAATTATATTAAATCCTCATCCGGTAATGCCAGTACGTTTTATCCTTTTTCAATAGTAAAAGAATATAATTTATATACAAAATAAACACCATCATCATGGAGGAAACGCACATGAATCAACCCAACACTTTAACAGACCATATCATGGCCGTCGCTCAGGGACAAAAATGCTTTGAAAATGCATTTCAGTCTGTGGCGCGCATGATTTTAGAAACAGATATACATAAAATAACTGTCAATGGAAAAACCACCTACGATTTTGAAATTTTTAGAACAACCAAAAAACAGGTTGTGGGTTTATATGAAGAAATCAACAGCTTTGTTTCCTATGTTAAAGATGCTGCGGAAGGCGGGTCTTCCAAAGAAATGGCCTATGTTCTGGTTGGCGAACCTGGCAATGGCAAAACCTTTTTTGTTGAATTTTTATGCAGTCAATACAGAAAGTTTTTGGTGAATGATAAAAATCGTCGCTACAGTTTCAAGTTTGTCAATATGGACAAACTTGGCGAATATGGTCGCATTAAAACCATTGAATCCCAAACCTACGAAGATCCCATGATTTTGGCCATGAATTTATTTGAAGATCCAGATCAATCCCGAGATTATCTTTCACAAATGGATGGGTTGACAACGGAAAATATCGATAAAATTTATGAAAATTATCGACCACTTGGCGCATGTTCAAGTTTTATTTGGAACAATATTCGTGAGCATACCGGCAATAAACTGGATGACATGCTGAAATTTATTCAAATTTTTCCCGTTCCGCTTTCTGAAAGCCTGGGAACCGTCACCGGTAAATATCCTGCCAAAGATAAAATAACCTCTTCTGCTGTTGACCTTTTGGGTGAGGAATCCATTCAACGCCTGTTACATATTACAGATACAAACAATCCTTATCGATTTGATCTTAGACGTGGCGCACTTGCTCGTGTGGCTGGCGGTGGTATCCATTTCAGCGATGAAATCTATAAAAATAAAAAAGACCTTGTTCAGGTATATCTGGGAGTGATTCAAAATCGTACCATTGAAATTGATGGTTATAAATGGCCCATTGATACGTTGATCATCGCAACAAGCAATAACTCCGAATTCAATCGGTTTTTGTCTGAAAAAGAAGAAGCTCCTATTGTCGATCGATGCCGAATCAGCTATATTTCCCACAATACCAATTATAAACTTCAAGAAAAACTAACCGCCTATGCCATTGGATCAGAAACCAAAACCACCTTTAATAATGAATACCTGCATCAAGATCCCAACCTGAATTATGCAGCATCGGTTGCTGCTGTTCTGACCCGCCTGCCCCGCTCTGAAAAATTGACTCCCATTGAAACCATGAAACTCGCTGCTGGTGAAGTGGCTGGCGAAAAAAGTATCAAAACCCTTGCTGAAGTTATTGACACGCTCAATCAGGAAGCTGATATCACCAAACGATTTGGTCAAAAAGGCATGGGACAGCGAAACCTTGGTCGTGCCATACAATTGCTGGTTGAAAGTTCAGAAACCAATGAAGGCCAGTGTATGTTTGCCAATGATGTTTTTCGTTCTCTTGAACGAGTTATTCTGGATTATGTTCCGGATGCCAATGATCGAACCAAATATCTCGAAGATTTAAAAACAGCGAAGGGCCTGTATCGTGAACGTATTATGACAGAAATGTTCAATGCCTACATGGATGAACCCCTGGCCATTCGAAAAGATGTCATGAATTATGTTAACATGATTATTGGTATTGATGCTGAAAACCTGGGCCCGGATAAAATGTGGAAATATAAAGATCCCCAATCCGGAGAACTCAGAGCCTTAAAAATTGATGAACGATATATTAAAAGTGTTGAAGAACGTCTGGGGCTGAAAACTCAGGAGCAACGAGAATCCTTTCGAACAACCATTCGAAAAATTTATGGCCAGAAAATGTCAGTAGAACCAGAATACGATTTTATGGATAATCTGGAACTGGTCAAGGCTGTTACTGATGTTCGCTTAAAATCTGATATTGCCGGTGCCGGCAGCTTGATCGGCGCTCTGGCCAATCGCACCAATGAAGAAAATCAAAAACTGTATGATCGAATGATTGACACCATGTTGACCAAACTTCGCTATTGCAAAACGTGCGCACAAAAAACCATTGAATATTTCTGTACACAAGAAGACGAAATTTAGACAATATGGCTATCAACTTATGACGGGCATCATGTAAAATGAAACCATTCCATCGATCAAGACCATTGACACCCTTCCCCATGTGGGTTGACAGCCAAAGCCAAAAGGACAGGTCATGGATAACTCCATTAATACAGATCAGAATAAGGCGTATGCCTTGTATGAAACCCTGAAAAAAAATGGCCTGACAAAGGCGCAAGAAGACAAAATTCTTTTAGAATTGAATGGTGACCAAACACACCGTTTACCGGATTTACACCAGCTAAATCATCCGATTTTACCCGATCACTTATATTCTTACAGCGATGCACTGATATTTCAGCAGCAGACCCGACCCTATATTGCCTATCAGAATTTGTTGAAATCATTAGATGAATTACTTGAGCAAGACCGAAAGCGCGAAACCGACGGTTTTCCAAGAAAGATTCGTGTGGGACGATTGGTTAAACCGGGAAAAGGTGGAAAAGATAAAATCGTTGTTGTTCCCACCACGGTAGAAGAAAAATTTATTCATGACCGTTCAATTCAGTCCAAAGAAGACGAGGATGCTTCTGGTGGTGCTGGCGAAGGCGAAGAAGGCGATGTTATTGGTGAACAACCCATCCACAGTCCGGATGGATCGGGTGCAGGCCCGGGTGAGGGGGAAGGTGGGCCTCATGAAGTTGAATCCAGTGCTTATGATCTGGGAAGAATTCTGACCGAACAGTTTGAATTACCCAATCTCAAAGATAAAGGCAAGAAAAGATCCCTGACCCGGTACACCTATGATATGACCGACCGGAACAAAGGGTATGGTCAAATTCTTGATAAAAAAGCCACCTTGAAAAAAATTGTTGAAACCAATATTCATTTGGGTAACCTGCCTGATCCAGACAATATTGATCCCACGCGTTTTTTAATTTCTCCATCCGATCGTATCTATCGAATTTTATCTCGGGAAAAAGATTTTGAATCTCAGGCCATGGTATTTTTTCTTCGTGATTATTCAGGCTCCATGACCGGAAAACCCACAGAAGTCGTTTACAAAAAACTCAAAATCCTCACAAAATTTTAAAA
>PEAL01000332.1 GCA_002753725.1 Deltaproteobacteria bacterium | reverse complement strand
GATTTTGTCCCTGGGTAATCTGGATAATTTGAGGGCTGTTATAAGCACCTAAAGCAGAAACAACAATTTTTCCCACACGAATATTATCCGGATCGTTATAAGCATCATAACTAAAATTGATAAGGCCACTGCTGACGCCTGAATTTTCACCTTCAATATGAATCCAATAATCATCCGTTTTTGCAGACCAGAACATGGTTCCATTGCCTTTATCGATAATCTGGAATGCGTCGTTGCCAGCAGAAGCACCTTTGTCAAATGAATTTTGGGTGACAACGAGTTCTGAGGTTTCACCTGAAACATGCAGTAAGGCATTCGCCATAAGAAGATTTGCGGATTCATTGCCCAGAAAAGTGGGCAGCATTGCCATACCAATCACCTTTTTCGTTGGATGTAATGCAATGATATTATTTCCCAGGTTATCTTTTGCCAACAAAATGGATTCATTATTCAATTCAAGTTTTGCTGTTTGACTCGGGTCCATAAAGTAAGATGGATTTTGCGTAATACCGCTGAAAACAAAATGATTTGGCTCAGAAACATCTTCAATATTAATACTAAAGGCAGGATCACGTAGACCTAAATTTTGGGGAAGCGCGGGAACAAAAGGATAATACAATTCTGCAAAAGTGCCATCAAGCTGTAAATTTTGAAGATTACTTTCAATATGCAAACCGTGAATAAAAGAATAGCCAGCAATAACAACACCGCCGCCATTTTCAATAAATTCTGACAGAACCTCACCAATATTTTGAGTATTATGAAATTCTTTGCTGGACCAGACAAGAACAGCATTGTATGGCATCAGTTGATCAATATCAAGTGTAGAAGGATGTTCAATTGTAGCAATATCGTTGTCTACAAACAAACCTGTGCTGATCAGGCTTAATTTTGCTCTTGAAGTACTATCTGCAGCAAGCAATAGCACTTTACTGTTCTGTACAACAACTTCTTTTTGAATGGTCTCAGAATTGCCAAGATTATCTGTAACTGTTAATTTTACAATGTATGATCCTTCTTTGGGATAAGTGTAATTGATATTCTGTCCAGATATTGGTAGAGAGTTATCACCCATATCCCATTGCCAGTCAGTGACAACGATATCTTCATTAAGTGGCATACCATTGGCTTCAATTTTAAGTCTTTCATCTTTGTTGTTGATAATGTCGACAGTGGCAATGGTAGAATCCACTGAAAAGTTAATGCGTTTTGATTTTCTCTTACTAATTGTAGAACAAGATTCAGCAATAACTTCAACAAAATAATTATCGCCTGCTTCTTCCGGAAGGGTGACTTCAACAGGAACTTTTTTTCTGGACATGGAATTTAATCTGACAAAAGAAGGAATAGAAGAAACCTGGATCAGGTTTGAATAGCTGACTTTTAATGCATAAGCATCTCGTGTCGGTCCATTATTATTTAGCGTAATATATAGTTCTTGAGTCGTATTCTTTTCAGCGGAAATATCTCTTCTTTTTTTAAGGGTTGAATCTTTTGCAATGATATCGATTTCAAATTCATATTCAATTTCAGGGGCATAAACTTCAATAACTTGAGAATCAAAGGTTCTGGCAATTTTTCTGGCAAGGGCTGATCGACTGGAATCACCATCGGTAATAATATTTTCCTCATTAACATAAAGCGCAACTTTTGAATACGCAGAAACGATATTATCAGCGTTACCTAAATCTACGATTCCTCTTGAGCCTAATTTAATTTCAACTTCATTGGCAGAAAAGGCTCCTGGGTTTAATTTGCTGAGATCTAAAAACCAGTCTCTCCCCCCAAATATTTGAAGTTTTTCAACACCTGTAATTCTTGCTGAATCGCCACCAATTGTCATTATGGGATCCCAACGAATATTACCGCCAATGTTACCGCCAAATTCTTTGATTAAATCATTATTTCTGGTATCAACAGCTATATCGCTATTGATATATGTTTCTGGCGATGTGACAATGACATTTCCACCTGATCCCGGGATTCTATTTTTATCATTCCAAAACAGATAAGCTTGCGCGCCTCTGGCCAGGCCACCATTACCACCACCTATCGTACCAGGGTTATAATGTTCTATAGAAATTGTTGCATTTAGATTAATATCACCGCCCTTTCCTCCAACAGCTGTTCCAAAATTTGCGCAGTGTTGTGAATATGAAGCATTCGGACAATACGTTGAACTTGCAAATCCATTATCTCCAATACCACCATTTCCACCATCCGTATTTTGATCAGAAACAAGATTTTCGGGAAGAGTTCTTGCGTCATAATTATCCTTTAATAAGTCAGGGCCTATTCGACCTGTATTTCTGATATATTCTCCAGAAATGGAAACATCCCCGCCATCACCACCAATTGAATTGACTCTTTTTTCAACATAATATGGTTTTGTTACAGCTAAAGAATGTCCACCTCGTCCCGCTTGAATATCTCCGCCAACATCATTATAAATAACCGAAGATATCAATTCTACATTTTTACCTTCTCCAGCTTCCTCATATTGATTAAAGCCGTTTGTCCAATTACCATCCTCTCCATCATCAGCCCAAATTTTTCCAACATTATAAATAAAATCTGAAGTTTCAATGACCAGGTCACTCTTACTTGATTGAATATGCCCATAATTACAAAGTCCTCTGAAATTTTTTAAACTATTTATTGTCACTAAGTGACTTGCTTGAACTTTTACGATATCATTCGGTCCGGGAGTTTGGCTAAAATTTCCGTCTGAAGTAGACGTTACTGTTGGATTTGCGCAAAAGGCAGGTATCTGCAAAAACATATTGCAGGAATACACCTGAAAATCGTCAATAAACCATCCCAAAAAAGAAGAATCAGCACTGGTTGCGATTCTAAAACGAAAACGAACGCGTGAACCTTCAAGTTCCTGAAGATCAATAACGGTTGCCATATACCCATCACTTTTAGAGACAAAGGCATTTTTGCCGTTGAGCGGATTTGAGGAAGCGTTTATAATGCCATTATATGCATTTTTATCAAAATTAAGTTTGTCATCATGCCAGCTTGCACCATTATCGGTACTATATTCGATAATGCCACCATTAAAATGAGTGGAATTTGAATCAGAATCGTCAAAAATAAACGAATGATTAAAAAAGAGGTAGGCATTGGGTGGTAAAACCTCAGTATCTACAGTCATTTCAATACGAACATCACTGATTCCTGTTTGAGCAAAGCCCCAGATGTTTCCAGGCTGAGAGTTTGCAAAGGATTGAGCAAATCCAATGGTTGATTTATATTGAGGGATAGCGCCAAGAGCTTCTCCTTGATTGGCGATGATTTGCCAGTTGGTATTGATATCTGAGTCAAAATTATCATAAAAAATAGAATTTAATGCAGAATCACTGGCACATTCAGGTTTATCATTAATTCCATGAAGTGGCGTATATCCACTCGGCTCTAAATCCATTTCAGTGGCATTGACCACATCCATGACCTGATTGCATTCAGTATTTGAATACCCAAGATTAATACATCCTTGTAAAAGAGCAAAGTATAGATCAAAATAATCTGATGTCATACTTAAAAGGTTCTGTGCTTCATCAAAAAGTTTTTTCGTTTTTTCAAACCCAATTCCTTCAACCGTTTTACCATTGAATGTATCTCCATGAATCAACATATAAGCGGCTTTGTTTCCCACACCACTATTGATGAAGATATCTCCCTCTTTATCCTGCCCCAGTCGATACAATGGAGATCCCAGTCTTGAAGGTTGAGTTCCTGGTGTATTCTGAATATCCTGGCTGATATTATTGAGCGCATCACAGATAGCACCTGTTTTACTATGATAGAGAAACTTATATTCTGAACTGAAAGGCATCATTGCCACAAGCGAATGGGAAAAAGAAATGCTTGCTGAAACAAGAACCAGTTCCTTTTGATTGCCATGCGTGAGAACGAATTTCCAAACCAGGCCACTACCCGGATGGCCCATAACATATTGGTTATAGAGACCAAGTTCATGGGATTCTGTATAGATATTGTTGATATCGGAAATTTGATATTTGGCTTTCATTTGATTTTTGGCAAAGGTTTCGGCTTCGGCAAGAGAGACAGCAGGTTCTAAAGAAATGTTCGAACTTTCAATAAACGTATCAATGTCATATATAATTCTCGCAACAATAGCTAAAAGTTCGAATCTATTGTTCATTTCAACAATCACTTCGCTGCCAATTACAGGAATCTGGTTATATACCTGTCTGAAATAAATAAAACAACGACCTGAATAATATATGTTGTCTGAGTTGATAATTTTTTTATCCACAAATACAAGTTCTTTTGATTCATCATTCAGTCCAACGCGAGGGCCATAACAATATTCAGATAAGTAAGACCTGGCGGCTTCTTCAAAAGATGCAAAATCAGGTGGAATAGCAAATCGATGACTGACAACATTCCATTCTCTTGCATGGAGATTTCTGAAATTTTGATCTTTATCGTCATTAAAAGCCGGTGCACTCTTTAAATATGGGTATTCACCGATTCTTAGTTTTTTTATATCGCGGCCAAATTTGTCGTTCATAAATCTGACCTGTCGTTCTTCAAGTGGAACAGCCCATCCAATGGTAAGGGTTATGGCAAAAATTATAGTGAATACGCTGATAAAAATGGCCCCTTTTTTCATGGTGATACCTTCCTTTTTTTATTTATGATGGTTAAAGAAATGATAAGTATATTTTATTTGTTGATATTTTTATTATACGAAAAAAAATTGAAAAAATTTTCTGAACCATGATGCGTCGTTTTTTGTCTGAACCATGATTCGTCTGATTATTATGAAACTTGTCTGAACCATGATGCGTCTGATTATTATGAAATTGTCTGAACCATGATTCGTCTGATTATTATGATGAACTATGATAAAGCCTCTATTTAATCATGGCCATCATATTAATCAGACGCATCATGGTTCAGACAAGCGACACATCATGCTTCAGAAAAAAATAATTATTGATCCTTAAGAATGAACTGACACTGATTGTTAATTTTCACAAAATGTGCAATTCCTGGCGACATTTCACTCACATTTTTATACTCACCATCTTCCCATATAGAGATGCTTTCAATATTTCCATCTGGGATGGTATAAGGAATCTGTCTGGTACTTACTCCTCCAATAAAATGTAAGCCAGGCGAAAGATTGAACTGGATATTACGTAATGGCGGACCACATATGGTCAGTTTTTTATCTTCGTTCATTTCCAACCAATACCCTGTCTGGGTTAACATTTTTTCTTTGGATACATAATTGTTTCCCGTAAAAATATAGGCTTTTGCATCAGCAGATCCAAAAAGACCAGTTACTTTTGAAATTTTAGGAAATACGGGTAGAGAAACGGAGTTAAATCCTTTGTACAAGTCAAATTCGAAACAGACAGTGGTGGTATAAGTCTTAAAGTCAGCTTTGATATTCATGTGTTGATTAATTGTAAAAACATAAGGGTTTTCAGGGCTTAAAATGTCTCCTGTTTGTGAATCAATCCAGTTCGTAAATTTATCCGTTGCTGAGTCTTCTGCAAAAAGCGTAATTTCTTTATTTTTTTCAAACTGACCTGACCATGGAACTAACGTTAATTCTGAATCTCCAAGAAAGATTTTTCCTGAACCCGCCCTGTCTATGGATAAAGAAACAACGTCTACATCACAATTATGGGTAATATAAAAAGACTTTGTTGTTAATCCAAAGTCGTTTATTCCATTACAAGGGGATTGATATTGAAGATTGACTGTAACTTGAAAAACGCCGCATTGGTTGGGTAAAATGGTGTAAGCTAACGTACCATCAGGATAAACGTCAACATCTGAAAGAGAACTTGAAAACGTAACTATTTTTAAAAAGGAATCTTCATTTGTTCCCGGGGAAATTGTCGCCC
>PEAL01000331.1 GCA_002753725.1 Deltaproteobacteria bacterium | reverse complement strand
AGCGCTTATCGACTTGTTCAAAGCGTTCAAGCATATCTTTTTTTGAAGCATCAATATTGAATTTTATCTCTTTTCTGACGTCGTGTAACTGATCCCTGAAATCATGTTGGTTTGATTTTAATTGGTCAATTTGAAGTTGAAGGTTCGCAAAAGAGACTTCAAAAAATTTTGTGGTTGGAAGGATTGCCCCAATGAGCATTTGTATGTCAGATGGCGTGTTGTTTTTTCTGTCTATCTGTTTGTCATCCATATCAACCTTTTTATTTTTTTGAAGAATAAACCATTTTTATACAAAAATCCTATTTCATCAAGTTGTTTTCCTGATCACTGTTAAGGGCAACAAGGGGCTAATTATTGACAAATTCGTTCCAGTATTCTTCATATTTGATAATTTTCTTTTCCAGTTGATTTTTTTCAGCCACAGCAACTTCAGCCAATTTAGCAGCTTTCATCAATTTTTCCTGAATAGAGGTCATTTCTTTGGTCATATTCTGGTTTACTTTTCGGTTTTGCTGGACTTCCTGATCAAGGGCATCTTTTTCATCGCTTACGGTTTGCAATTGTGCTTTAAGGGATTCATTGTCATTGCGAAGGCTATTTGTTTCCTGTTCAATGGCACTGAAACGATTTTCAATTTCTGACTTTTCAGCAGAGGCCTTTTCAAGTTGTTCATTCAACGTTGTTTCGCTGGATTTGAGTGTTTCAACCTGCTCATTCAATTGTTTTAATTGATCATTTAAAGTTGTGATTTCCGATGTGCTTTTGGTTCTCTTCCGTTCTTATTTTTCAGTGGTCTGATTAAGTGTTTCCTGAATAGTGGCATACTCTTTTTCAAGGGTCTCCTTTTGTTGGGACAGTTCACTGGATTTTTTTTCCAGGGCTTCTTTTTCTGATGTCAGGGTTGACACTTTTTCAGTGGCATCGGTGAACTTTTTCTGAATATCAGCATGCTCTTTTTCAAGGGTATCTTTTTGTTGGGACAGTTCGTTGGACTTTTTTTCCAGGGCTTCTTTTTCTGATGTCAGGGTTGACACTTTTTCAGTGGCACCGGTGAACTTTTTCTGAATATCAGCATGCTCTTTTTCCAGAGTATCCTTTTGTTGGGACAGTTCACTGGATTTTTTTTCCAGGACTTCTTTTTCTGATGTCAGGGTTGACACCTGCTGATTGGCAGTAGTCAGTTCAGAGGTAAGGGCTTGTTGTTTTTGTTCTGCGGTATTGAACTGTTCTTTGGTGTCATCGAGATCTTTGGTGAGGGTAAGCACCTGTTGTTCAATAGCAGCTTTATCCCTGGCAACATCGCGCATTTTGTTGTCGAGAATATCCAAGATTTTGGCTTGTTTTTCTTTAGCATCCTGCAAGAGGGCTGGCGTTTGACGTTGTTTCTCACGAATACGTACATCTGCTCGTTGCACGATTTCCGATACCCGCTTTCTGAGCTCTTCTTTGGTTTCAGAAAGACTTCCATTTACAATATGTTTGCTTTCAGTCATAACATTTCCTTACAGTTTGTTAATTAAAAAAAGAACATAAGATTTAACGCATCGATCATCGTTTCGGCCACTTCTTTTGAGACTCCAGTCGTTCAAAGAAGAAGCGTAATAAAATGGCCGTAACGATGATCAATGCCATATTTAATTCATGTTATCGATAACTTCAAAATTGGTAACAGCCAAATACGTTGGTTAATTTTGCTAAACTTCATAACACATTGATTCCGTGTACAGAATTTCATTTTTAATGCAAGACAATAAGGGATTTTATAAAAAATGTCCATCATTTTTGTCAAAATCAGAATTTTCAGAATTTAAGAATTAACAAAATTAAACAATGTTATGTCTTTAATAAAATTGAAGATAAGATAAGATAAGATAAGATAAGATAAGATAAGATAAGATAAGATAAGATAAGATAAGATAAGATAAGATAAGATAAGATAAGATAAGATAAGACTAAGATAAGATAAGATAAGATAAGATAAGATAAGTCGAATCGTTATCTTTATCTAATCTTAACTTATTCTGTTAATATTAAATTCTTGATTCAGACAATCACAAAGAAGGTTACTAGTTATCCCTTTATTCGTCAGGTACACCTTACGTCTGTATTGTCAAAAAACACCTTATTCTATTAGATTTCCATTAAAGCGCGTTATCAAGCATCTTCTCTTAACTGATCCCAGTACTCGTTTGGCATATCTTTACATAAATACAAAGCACCATTTGCTCCAGCATAGAGGGGTTCTTCAATTTTGCTGACTTTTCCAAAACCCAGTTCTTCTTTCATATAGTTTTCGATTTCTTTGTGCAAACCAACAATTTGACTGCCACCACCTGCAAGAACAACATTTTGTTTCAATCCATCCTGAAATTCAGGATCAAACGTGGCGATCAAGTGTTTGACACCGGTGACAATTTCCGGAATGATGGTTTTACAGGCTTCACGCAGTTCATCTGTAACATCATGGGGTGTGGGTTTTCCGTTTACAGGAAGATTAATGGTCACACGTTCTTCCTGATTGGTAATAAATGAATTTTCTTCCTTGAATTTTTTGATCATGGTCAATGTAAAGTTGGCCTGGCTGTATTTCTTTTTAATGAGATCCAGAAAAACTTCATCAATATAATCACCGGCTTTCAATGTGGTGATTTGATCTTCCTCTGTGGGAATGGTTCCGTGCATGCGGCATAGATCAGCAGTTCCTGCGCCTATATCAATGATCAGAGCATTGGAAAAAATATTCAGGCCGTATGCAACAGTAAACGGTTCAGATGCAATCATGACATCATCTAATACACCATTGGCAATATCAAGCAAATCTTCTTTATTGTTATGACTGGCCAAGGCAGGCGCTCCAATGACCCCTCGTAAAATAAGCTTTTCAGAACGATCTTCATCTTCAATGGCCAATTGAACCAGGTGCATCAATAATTCTTTTGCAACTTCCTTGGCTTTTTCATATTCTTCAATGTTCTCTTCCGGATGATCTGAATGGACAAGAACGCCCTTTCTAAACGGGCGGTATAAATTCAACGCCAATCGATGTTTCAGACATTCATCGCCAAAAAGAATCTCTTTTCCAAGCATCCGGCTGGATACAGCATCTTTTGGATAACCGACATAGCTTGAGACAAATGTACGAACACCATTATCGCAAGCAATAACGCTTCGTGATGTCCCCAGATCAATACCAATGTTAATAATTCTACCCATAGTGTTTATTCTTTCCAAAATAATTGATTGTTTTTAATTTAAATTAGAAACTTCTAAATTTGCAAGAAAATTTCTAAGGGATATTTTTTTTTTATTTAGCCCCAGTTTATATCGAATATTATTCCGATGTGTTGCAACGGTTTTATCTGACAAATTCATTAGTTCTGCAATATCTTTTGATGTGTTACCCTGACGAATTAAATCCGAAATTTGTATTTCTGTGGGTGTCAAATTTTTATATTTTACATGCAGTGACCGATGAAAAGATGAAACCAGATCATGTAAATCGGATTTAATGACTTCAATATATTTTTGTTGTTTTTTGTTTAAACCAGTTATTTTTAATTTTTCAAGATAAGGTTCAATGAGCATTTTGATATTGAACATCAAATCTTCCTGAATTTGTTTCTTATCATTTTCTTTTTTCTTTAACAAGTAGTTAAATGCAATATCGGCTTCCTTTAACTGTTTTTTCAGCACGGATTCAATTTTAGAAGCATTGTTTGTCTGTTTAATTTCGTCTGAACAATCGTTGTTTTCCATCTGAGCATCCCCTAATCAATCAAGTTATCCCCATTCTTTCTATTTCTTCAAGAACATCATCTTCACGAACAAAAGAAGAGCCTTTCATTTTGCAAAAAGCGGCTGTACTGTCCAAGAGTGCGATGGCCTTTCCAGGAAGATATTCATCATGAATATATTCCGTTGATTCTTCAATGGCTGCCATTAAGGCCAGTTCGTCAATTTTAACCGTGTGAAATCGTTCAAAGCAACGGGCAACACCTTTCAAAATTCTGAGGGTTTCCTCAGGAGAAGGCTCTTTCACAATAATTTTTTTAAAGCGTCGGGCCAAGGCACGATCTTTTGTAAACCACTTATAATCCGAGAACGTTGTTGCGCCGATGCATGGAAATTCACCTCTTGCAAGGACAGGCTTGAGAATATCGCCAGCACTCATGGCACCTTCTGCGGAACCTGCATTCAGTATGGTATGAATTTCGTCAATGAAAATAATGATTTGATCTTTATAGTCAAGAACTTCATTCATCAAACCTTCAAGCCTGTTTTCAAAATCACCCCTGAATTTCGTGCCAGCCACCATACTGTTTAACGAGAGCTGATACAGCATCTTATCTTTTAAACAATCTGTCACATGACCGTGATAGAGTTCCCGTGCAACACCCTCAACAATAGCTGTTTTTCCTACCCCCGGATGACCGACCAACATTGGATTATTGGTTTCCATCTGGGACAATATCTGGATAACGCGCGCAATATAATCCTCACACCCCACAAGGGGTTTGGATTTTTTAATCCGTGCAGGATCATTGAGTAACACGCCGTATTTTTCTAAATAATTTTTATGAGAATCTTTTTTTTTAGAAATGGATTGAAAAAAAGGAACCATTTCTGCGGGCAATTGATACGTTGACGGGACAAAGAAAAATATCGTTTGTTCACGTTTCAAGAATTCACGTGCAAGCTCTTTCATTAAAGCGCGAATTTCTCCGACATTTGGATGAAGGCTTTCTTTACTCCCGATAAAATGGTGAAAATCCTCAAAAATATAATCAACACCTCTTTGGGGTCTGTTGATAATAAATCGAAGGGCTTCACCTGGCTTACTGAATACCTGACCGCTTTTGTTATCGAATCCGGCGTAACTCTCGGTTAAATGACTGAGCACAAAACCGCGTGCATGATTCCAAAGAATTGTTTTTCTGCCATTTTTTTTAATGATCGAGATTAGAAATTGCAAATCGTCATGATAATTTTCATAAAGTGCCAAAGATAAACTTTGGCCGGAATCAACCCTCAAACCAAAATCACGTTGCATGGTATCTCCAATAGATCGCAGGATAAACAGAGAAGAACATCAGTTGTTATCTGTTGAACTCTCGGCATGATGAAAGACTTTTCTAAGCTTTAACGACAGATCCATCCGATTTTCAGTTTCCTGAAAAGTGTTATATGCACTTTTTAACAACGCATCATAGCGTTTAAGTTTGGGAAGCTTACGATCTTTTTCACATGAAATGGTTTTGATGGCCTCTTTCATTTTTTTGATACGATCGATTGCAATATCTTTTTCGCTTTTAAAGTCATTTAATTCGTTTGTCAAGTTTTCAATTAATCGCGAGGTGTTTTCTTTATCAGAAACTGTGGCTTTAATCATGGATTTAATTTTATTGATATCAGATATCAGGTGTTCATTTTTTAGCTGAAAACTACCAATTTCATTTAAAGCAGATGCTTTTTTATTTTCACTGTCTTCAATGGCGCCTTTTAAAAATTCTATGGATTGATCCATTTGTGAAATATCTTCGGTCAAGATCGCCATTTGTTCCTTGTATTTCTGGTTTTGTTTTCTTAAAGGCAACACCTTTTGTTCGAGGGTCTTTAAATCTTTTGACAGAATTTCTTCGGTAACCAGATCAACAGAAGAATCATTGATCCCTGTGCTATAATCATTCATTTTGCAACCCCTCCTTTTGATCGACTCTGTGTTTCTTTTCTTCCTGATACTGTTTGAATTTTTCAGAATAGGCTTGTTTCAGTTCATCTTGCAATGTTATCAATTTTTCAGTAAGGGCAATTTTTTCGCCCCTCATTGCGCTGATAACATCATCATATTGTTTATTTTTAACCTGTTGTGTTTTTAACTGTACTTCAAGATAATTGATTTCCATTT
>PEAL01000330.1 GCA_002753725.1 Deltaproteobacteria bacterium | reverse complement strand
ATTTCCTGCATTATTTATATTTCCTGCATTTTAGAATGACGTATAAATTCGCAGCGAAGTGAGTCCTAAAGCTTTAGCTTTGGGACTCCAAGCTGCGCTGTTTTTTTTGACTCCCAAAGCTAAAGCTTTAGGACTCCACCCTGTATCCCTAAAATTTAACATGTCGCCTTAATAATTATCCTCATCAATCTGCAATTGACAATATTCAGAATACTCAACAAACTGTTTAACCAAGGCTTTATTTTTCGAGCATTTCTGTAATCACTATTTAATCAGCGCCCCAGACAAATATGCCACCAAAGCTTTCATCTGAAAATTCTGGGTATAGGATAAAATCTTTTCTCCCCATTCTGAATATTCCGGAAATTTGTTTAAAAAGGATGCCAGTTGCTTTTCAACCCCCAGCACATTACCCATTTTTGCGGTCTGAAGCAGGGGGTCGATGTCTGATTTTTCTGGAACCGATATCTGTCTTTCAGATATCGGTTCATCGGTCACGATGTCTTTTTTTTCTGAGGTTGAATCCAGTACATTCAATGGAATATCAAACCAGAAGGTACTGCCCTCGTTGATAATGCTTTCAAGATGAAAGGTTCCATTCATCATGACGATCAGACGACGGCAAACGGTCAACCCCAGACCGGCTCCTTCGACATATTGCCCTTGAGAAGATGCTTTTTGAAACATGTTGAAAATGGTTTCCAACTGGTTTTTAGGAATGCCACTGCCGGTATCTTTGATTAAAAACCGAATGAATGGTTTATCCAGTGGCATCACCTGAAATAGGACCTGTCCTTTTTCTGTAAACTTAACAGCATTACCCAACAGATTGATCAATACCTGACGCAGGCGCTTTTCGTCTCCTTTGACATGGCAGGGAAGATGTTCAGAAATATCCGGTACGAACCTTAACTGTTTCTGTTGTGTTTGCAGTCTGGCAAAAGACTCAATTTGTTGAACAAAATCTATCACTGAAAAATCTTCTTGAGCAGTGTTTAACGTTCCAGGCTCAATGCTGGATAATTCCAGAATGTCATTGATCAATGTCAGTAGATGCTCGCTGCATGTCACAATTCCTTGAATAAATTTATTACTGTTACCAGACGCCATTTTTTCCAATAGCTGGGCATATCCCAGAATTCCATTTAACGGTGTCCGCAGTTCATGGCTCATGTTGGCTAAAAAGGCATTTTTGGATTGATCTGCTAATTCTGCGGCTTTGCGTGCTTCTTTGAGGTCTTTTTCGGTCTGCTTGCTTTGTGTGATATCCTGTCCAACATCCTGATAGTCTGTGATCATGCCCTGGTCGTTGACAATACAGCGGCGGTTCCAGCGAAGCCATCTGATTTCATTGTTAATGGTGACACGATGTTCAACAGTGATCATGGGTGTTTCCGGGCGTAACTGAAAAAAACTATGTGCATAAATCTCTTGATCTTCTGGAAGACCGGGCATGACAAAACGCTTGCCTTCAAGATCATTTTGCTGAAAATAATCACAAAAGGCTTTATTGACAAAGGTTAGGATACCATCCGCACGATACCGGCAGATCAGTTCCGTTTGATCTTCAACAACAGCCTGATAGAGTGCCCAGCTTTTTTTAAGCTCTGCTTCAGTCTGTCTGACTTGCGCTTCCGGTCGCACAAGAGATACCGCTTTTTGACGAACAATCGCATCCACTTCACCATTTCGAATGGCTTCGATAATGGATTCTGCCATGGAAAGCCTTTTTTCAAGCATTTCATAGGATGGTTTTTGATGGTCAGGTATCATAATGATTCAATATTATCCCGTTTTCGCCATTCTCCCCGTGCCTTTCTTCCTGTTTGAATGGCGTCCTCTTCAAATATTAACGTATTCAATTGTGAACGTGCGAAATCAATCGATGATTGCTGTTCAGTCCTTACAGCAAATAGAGCAGCCTCTTTATTGACAAGATTGCGACGCATGTTTTCAATTTTAAATTTTCTCAACCGCTGTTCCTGTTCATCACGGGAAATTTTTTCCAGACGCGCGGCTCCGGTCAGAACACCGCCTTCCCCCAGATAGACATCGATCAATTGAATACCATGATTGGTAATCAAAAATTCACGATATTGATTGGAATGAGAAAGGCCTCTGGATTTTAAGACAAGCAGAGTCCGATTGATTTCTCCTTTGGATTCCTGAAAATTCAACACAATGGCTGTATCGATGAGTGAAGAAATCTCCATGCCGCTGATTTGATAAATCTGATTACTGTTCAGGCTTTGATTGAGCAACAGGGTTGTGATATGATTTTCTTTACAACTATTGATCAATCGAATCACATAGTCTGATGCCGATTGTTCACCGCCCATGCGTTTACAGGCAGAAACGGCATCAAGAATCACATGCCGTGGAGAAAAATTCTTAATGCACCGAATCACCCGAAATAGATGTTCTTCAGCGCCCATTGCTTCCGGAAGGCTGGTTAAAAAAATCAATTGTTGATGATCCAGAGCAGGACGAAGGTCAATGCCTGGACTGAGTAAATTGTTGACAATTGCATCTTCTGATTCCTCAAACCCGATAAACAAAACTTTTTCATTTTTTGCACAGATCGACTGGATAAATGTACCAGCCAAAATAGTTTTACCAGCACCTGTCAGGCCGGAAATCAGAATGGTTGATCCCCGTCGATACCCGCCACCCAACAAGTTATCCAATCGGTCATTGCCACTGGAGAAGGTTTCTCCCAGGGCTTTATGATGCAGTCCCTGGGTTGATATGGGAAGAATTGCGCAACCATCCTCTGAGATGATAAACGGGTATTCATTCCGCCCAAAGCCTGACCCACGATATTTGGTAATTCGCAGCCGACGCGTAGAAATTTGCTCAAGCACACGTTGGTCCAGATGAATGACGCAATCCGCCATAAAATCTACAAATGAATAAGCGCTTGCCAGGGATGCGCTCTGATAGGTTTTGATCGTCATCATGCTGGTATATGAATGTGATGTTAAAAATTGATGAATGCTGTAAACATCATTTTGTTCTATAAATTGATTTTCATACAGACGAAGCAATATATCCAAAGCATCAAGAACAATTTGCTCTGCTTTCATCTGGCTGGCTTTTCCATCGATAATACTTAACAATCCATTGATATTAAACTGGCCGGAAATAATCACATCTGACTTTTGACAGGCATCCAAAAGAAAAAGCAGGCCTTGTTCTTCGAGAGCAGCCAGATTCCAACCCATTGTCAGCGCATTCTGACGGATATCTGCCGGGTGTTCTTCAAAAGATACAAAAATGCCAGGCCGACCAGCCAAAGCATTTCGATACAGCCATTCCATACTCAATATGCTTTTTCCACAGCCAGGCCCGCCATTGACAATGGTTGTACGCCCCCGGGGAATACCGCCACCCAGAATACTATCGAATCCATTGATATATGTAGGAATTTTCTGAATTGAAACACACTTGGAATCATTACAAATCTTTGATTGATCGCAGATGTTGTCCATAGGGAATCTCCCATTAAAGTGTTCCGGTGTTCGGATTCCGAGTTCCAGGTTCCGGATAATATTAAAGACTAAATATTCAATGGTTGAAAATCAACTGGCAATTCTGGATGTTTCATCTCGGAAGTGAATACTTATGTCTTATTGCCTGAATGGCAAGTTTAAAGACGAAGCGCAGCTTTTACTTTTTCAGCATTACTCAAGGTTCCAACAATTGTCGTTTCTGGTAAAGGTTCGATAATAATCAACATGGGCGTTACAAGAACACCATGATCGATTGCTGACTGAAAATCATTTAAAATATCAATAATTTCAAGTTTATAACGATCTTTTATTCTTGAATCGAGGATATCATTAATATTATTAATCGCTTGAATAGAATTGGGTTCATTGCCGGCAATAAACAGTTTCAGTTTGTATTTTGGGGTATTGTCATGTATTTGAGCCATTTTTTCCTCCTTAATCGTTTCCCAAAATCAGTTTGTGAAGCGCATCATCTTTAGCCTTACCCCGCAATTGAGATCTGATATTACGGCCTTGATGCCAGATATTTTCTTCTTCCATCAAAGCATCCAATTCAGATTTAAAAATATCGATTTCAGCTTGTAACGCCGCAATTTTTGCTTGTTTGGCCGCTTCTTTATGGGTCAATTCATGTTTTTTAAGTATGATGTGATTTTCTCGCAAGCGTTGATTGGCCGATTCTTTTGCCTCCTGTTCCTGCCGGGCAGCACCGGTCAAGACCCCGCCTTCACCAATATAGACATCCAGCAGTTCAATCCCATTATCAGTAATCAGGTACTCCCTGTACTGGTTGGAATGGGCAAGGCCGCGTGATTTAAGAACCAGCAGCATGCGATTGATCTCTCCGCCCACTTCGACCATACCCAGAAACAAGGCCGTATCCACCATGGAAGATATTTCCATGCCACTGATTTGATGAATATCCATCGCGCGAACAGTTTGATTCAGTAGAATACAGGTAATATCATTTTCTTTACAATAATTCAGAAGGCGAATGAGATATTCAAAGGCGGTTTGAGTGGATCCCATACGATCACATGCGGAAACGGCATCCAGGATGATATGAGCCGGTTTAAAGCTTTTGATCTGATCAATGGCGCGCATAAGATGTTCTTCCGCGCCCATGGCTTCAGGCAGTGATGTTAAAAATCGAAGTTTTTTCGATTGAATGGCCGGTCGAAGATCGATTCCCGGACTCAGCATATTGGTAACAATGGCTTCTTCGGACTCCTCAAAACCAATATACAATACCCGTTCATCTGCTGAGCAGACACTATGAATAAATGTATTGGCCAGTGTTGTTTTTCCGGCACCGGTAATGCCTGCGATCAGCACACATGATGCGCGTCGATACCCGCCGCCCAAAATACTGTCCAGCCTGATATTTCCACTGGAAACAGGATCTCCCAAAGGCCGATGTCGCAGGCCAGTGGTAGAGATGGGAACAATGTTCAAGCCCTTGTCAGAAATCACATAAGGGTATTCATTGCGACCAAAGTTGGAGCCTCTGTATTTGGTCACGCGAATTCGCCGGGTACTGATTTGATCCCTGACCCGTTGATCCAGATGAATCACACAATCTGCCATAAAATCAAGGAATTCATATCGTTTGGTCAGGCTATGATCCTGTGAGCTTTTTACGCTCATGATGGAGGTCATTTTTCTGGATGAAAACCAGTCATGAAGAACATAGTATTCAGAGCGTTCTCGGCTGAAATCATTGTACATACGCAGTAAAATATCAACGGCATCGATGACAATGCGCGTACAATTCATGGCTTTGGCTTTGCCTTCAATGATCGTAAAAAGCCCTTGAATGGAAAAATCTCCAGAAATCAACGTTTTGGGGTCCAGATTGGCCTCCATGATAAACATCAAGTTCTGTTTCTCCAGTTCGGCAAGATTCCATCCCATGGTCATGGCATTCTGTCGGACAGCATCAGCGCGTTCTTCAAAGGTAACATAAATGCCAGGATGCCCTTCTTTTGCACCCATATAAAGAAATTCGATACCAAAAATGCTTTTACCACATCCCGGGCCACCGCTGATAATCGTGGTGCGATGTTCGGGAATGCCGCCCTGGAGAATATCATCCAACCCGGCAATGCGGGTGGGGATTTTGGGCAGGGTGCCTTTATCTATTGTTGCGTATTTATTTTCCATTTATGAAAAAACCTCCTTTTCAATGGAATGAAAAATTGATTATTTTAAATTTATCACCGATTATGCAGGGCCAACCCTTGTGGTTGCCCATTTCTATGCGTATCTGGGATGCGCTTTCAATCATCCATGTACTCTTCGCAATAATCCAATTCCCATCCTTTATAAATCAAAACCAGTTTTTTAAGCTGTGTACTTCCAATCGTGTTTTTAACCCGTTCTGACCGGGCATATTGATTTAACTGTTTT
>PEAL01000329.1 GCA_002753725.1 Deltaproteobacteria bacterium | reverse complement strand
GAAATTCTTATGAAAATGGACATTATAAGTGAACAATACAAGGGGTGCCAGGGGGAAGAATTATAAAAGGATTTTTAGAAAGTGCTCATGAGAATCCGAATTCGGTACCTTCAAAAAATTCTGAAAAAAAACCTACTTTGCCAGGTATTTTATTTGGAATGATCTTAAGTCTTGAATCATTTCATTCAATTAAACTGGATGAAAAACAAGTTCAATTTCAACCCAGTAAAAAATATCCATACAGGTATCATTTTTATACTTTAAATGCAGGTGGTGAAAGCAGAACTATACAAGTACCACATACAAATATTCCCACAATATGTGTTGATATCCCTGAAACATTTTTCTTTATGTACTATACTGATGATACTGCCTGGAGAAAATATAGCGATGGAGATGATCGCTGGCAACCTCCATCCTCCTGTAAACCCTGATAAAAATTTTATTTTTTTCATGGAGGTAAACATGAAAACATATCATATATCAAAATTGTTTGTACTTTTAATCTGCATCAACCTGAATGCTTTCATTGTTTATGCAGAACGTATTCCAGATACAGGTCAAACCGAATCGTTTACAGATGTTGTTGGTGAAGATTCAGACTATCTGATCAATCCAGCATCATATCAAAAACTGGATGCATCAGGAAATGCATTGCCTGTAACATCAACTGAATGGTGCATGGTCAAAGACAATATTACTGGCTTGACATGGGAAAAGAAAACCACTGATGGATCAAATCAGGATAAAGAAAAAAAATATACCTGGACCAATATTGAAAGCTATCTTCAATCATTGAATGCTTCCGGGGTATTTTCTGATTGGCGTTTGCCTTCGATTTCAGAGCTGGCAACTATTGTTCAACTAAAAACAGATCTTTTTTATAACAGTGACTATTTTCCAAACACGGTGCCTGCATACTACTGGTCATCAGATAAAATGAGTTTTTCTTCTATCTGGGTGATGAATTTTGACAATGCCTCTGCTGATACATCCTTTATGAGTTCCAGTAACAATATCAGGGCTGTCAGAGGGGGGAAAAAGGAGGTTGCCAATTATTTTATTGTCAATGGAGATGGTACAGTTACCGACATTCGAACTGGACTGATGTGGCAACGAAACTATGAAACAAACATGAGTTGGACAAACGGCCTGACCCATTGTGAAAATTTTGGACTTGCGGGATTTGATGACTGGCGATTGCCAAATCGTGAAGAAATACGTTCTATTGTCGATTATTCCTTATCTAATCCAGCCATAAATACTCATTTTTTTCCAGAAACAATGCCCATGCCATTCTGGACTTCAAGTGGATATGATAACGAATCTTCCTGGTCAATGTTTATGGACTCAGGTAAAGCAGGTGTAATGCAACTATCGTTTCCTTCTCATGTACGCGCTGTTAGAGGAGGACAGAAGCTCATATCAAATGCAATTCAAATTTTATCTCCAACGCAAGGATCACACTGGAATGCTGGTGATACCATACCTGTTATATGGGAAACAGGCGGGATAAATGGTAATGTCGGAATTGCCATCTCTTATCAAGGTGGAAAACCGGAAACCATGACAAGAATGATCAATTCAACTGAAAATGATGGTTATTACGAATGGATCGCTACAGGGGGATCGGTAAATTGTGTTTTAACGATTATCCCCTGGGAAGATGAATCCAGACAAACAAAACTTGGCCATTTTTCAATCAATGATATTCAATCAGGAATAATTCTTCATTTGCCCTTTGATGGTGATCTCTTTGATGACAGCGACAATCGAAATCATGGTGAAAATCATGGCATAGCGTTCAGCAAGGATCGAATGGGACAACCCAATAAATCCTGTCTATTTGAAAAAATCGCAACCGCATACATTGATATTGGAAAATGCTTTGATGACACAAACAGCCTGACATCCTTATCTTATGCTTTCTGGTTAAAACCCAATGCATCAGATATCAATAATACGCAAACCCTTTTGAATTTTAAAGGCAATACCAATGATTTACCTCAGATAAACATTAAACTGATTGAACAAAAAATATCTTACGAAGTCATTGATGATCAAAATAACCTGTCCAGAACCATCGGCCCTGTGGTTTTACCTGATAACTGGACATTTGTTTCAATTACTGTAAATGACCAGGTAACCAAAATTTTTCTAAATGGTCAGGAAAAAGCCACTTTTACAGGACCTGGCGCTCCCGGACTTCATTCCAATGATCTTTCATGGATTTCAATTTCATCACCTCAAGAAACATTTAGCGGTTTGATGGATGATTTTAAACTCTATAATCGCGTTCTTTCAGATACTGAAATCGAACAACTGTATCAATTGAAACATTTTTCTGTGTCATCTGACTATTATTTCCTTACGGCCAAATCAGGCCATATTGAATTAACTGTTTATAGCAATAGTTTTGATACCAGCGGAAAAATGGATTTTACGTTGCTTTCTGAAAATTATGAGTGGTTAACGGCATCGGTTATATCCGGGCAAGCATTTGAGCCTACCTCAACGATACATATGACTATTGCAGAAAACACAGGTGCTGGCAGAAATGCAGTGCTTCAACTTGAAACATCAGATCATAGCCCCATTCAAATTGAAATTGTTCAGGAAAATGCAAACATTGAAATAGAACAACCTGAAAACCTTCAAGATATTATTAATGCCGCTGCTGATGGTTCAGTGATTATGATGGATGATGGCAACTATCAACTGAATGAAATAAAGGTTTTGGATAAACAAATTCATATACAATCAAAAAATGGCCCGGAAAACTGTATCATTCATGGTGCTTTTGTGCTTGAAAATCAAGCACCCAATTTATCGGGTTTAACGCTGATAAGCGATGGGTCATATCCAGCAATAAAAATAAAATCCGCACATTCTTTGATTTATAATTGCATCATTCAACAATCTAAAGGTGAAGGAATTGTCAGCGAATCATCATCTGTAAGCATTGTAAATACGTTGATCGTAAAAAATGGCGGTAATGGATTTCAATGCACAAATTCAACTGTAAATATCATTCATTCAACCATTGCAGATAATACTGGCATGGGCATTGTTGCAGAAAATTCCACTATCAACATGAATAATAGTATTTTATGGGAGAATCAATCCAGTATCTTCAGGATAGGTGGTGAGGTTTTTGTCAGTCATTCAACGATTTCCGGCGGATTTGAAGGCGAAGGCAATATTAATCAAGATCCACTTTTTGTAGACCCTGAAAATGATAAGTATCAATTAAAGGATGACAGCCCCTGTATTGACAGCGGAGAAATGTTTAGCAGCATGCCTTTTTCAGATATTGCCAGTGATTCACGTCCTAAACCTGTTGGTTCAATGCCTGATATGGGACCTATTGAAAATAAAAATGGAAAAAAGGCTGTGTATGTCGCTTTTCCGCCAGATGCAGAATCTTTTTGCGCTGCGCCTGATGCGTTCATGAATATCATGTGGGATGCATCCGAAGCTTTTCAATTTTATCGATTTTCTCTGTATAAAGATATCATTCATCCAGACAATAACGTCATTCAGGACTGGTGCAAACGTTCTCATATTTCTATTCCTTACAATTTACTGGAGCAAGATCAACAATATGTATGGTCAGTAGAAGCCTTTCCTGCTTCACCAGAAGCCAATATGATTACGGGTCAGTTTCGTATTCTTTCGGACACTGTCTGTTCAAATCAAACAGACGATCAAAAAATACTCTCTATTTCTTTTCTTTTTGGCTACCTGATTACCAAACAAGATATTAAAACTATAAAAATAACGGGAGGGGCTGAGCCAATGAAATCTCAAGTTAAAACAGGCAGTCAAGACTGGTTTAAATATTTTGGCGCATTTTTTAATGCCAAAGCTGGCTATCAAACAAGATATGTTCATTTCCCCGGGCAAAAAAAATTTCCTATTATCATAAAACCTTATTGGATTCGTGTGATTGTTTATGATGATTATTTAAAACGATGGAAAGTCTGGTTTTAATTCATTTCGAAAAAAGGAGGCATCAATGAAAACGTTAATGCGTTTGTCTTTATTAATCATATGTTTTTTTTATCCATTACAGAATGACCTTTCTGCAGAAAATTTTTCATTTAACTGCTCAACTGATACGCCGCAAACAGAGCCGTTAAAAGGATATATTGAAGAGATGGGAGCCAGTCTGAGACCTTGTAATGATGACAGTAATAATTTATGGTTTGCTATCAGGATTGAAGATTTAAAACAAGAAAACCAGGAAATTATAAAAGCTGAATTAATAATAAATGTTGAAGCTATTTCTACAGATATTGCTTATAATGACAGTATGTTATTAACGTTTATTGAAAATGACCGAAAGACCATGTCATGGGATAGTACCATTGGCACACATGGTCCCATGACTGGTATTTTAGACTATAAATGGGAATTTGGCAAAAATGAAACGATTACATTAAAATTACACGAATTACCCTGCATGGAAGACGAACACGAAAAGCTTTTAACTCACTTAAACTATTATGGCTATTTGGACATTATTGTTCAAGATGACACAGCAGTGAACAGCATTGACCTTTCGTTAACCTATTCTCCAATTAATTATTCATTAAAATTGAGTGAAGCTGAAATCTTTGATGAGGAGAAAACAGTTATTATTCCCATTGAAGTAATAAACCCGGATAACAAAGAAATAATTTCAATTGACGGCTCCCTTGATTTTAACAGTGCTATTATTCAAAATTCTGACAAGCCTTTTGTATTAGAATCTTCTATGTTAGATCTTTTGTATAATAGCGTTTATAATGCCTCAAATAATACATTTACAATTTATGCGACCAATGAATATTCTTTTAATGGGAGCGGCACTGTCGCAAAAATTAAGTTTAACATCTCAGGTAATGATGGAGAACAGACAGACATTTCTTTTGTTAATCCTAGGATAAATCGATTAGATGTTCAATCTCAAGGATTAACGTTTGAAATACCAATTTATGCCCCTATTATTTCTGACATTGCACCTGATCCCATAATACTGATGGAAGATACCTCAAATGCGGCAAGCTTTACCAGTTATGATCAACAAACTCCACCTTCTGACCTTTTATTTCCCAGAATCTCTAATAATGAGGCTTTAATTCCATCAGATGATGACCATATCTCAATTTCAGGTATTGATACAGATTTTACGCTGAATGTCACACCGCTTGCGAATCAATATGGTGAAGCGACAATTGAAATCACTGTAAAAGACTCAGATAACTTGACAGATAGCACAATGGTTAAGGTTATTGTTTTACCCATAAATGATCCACCTGATTTTGAATTTAACGCAAGTATAGAAACATATGAAGATTCAGGAGATAACCATTTTGATAATTACATTACCAGTGTTCACCCCGGAATAAATGAAACAGATCAGAACATTCTAAAAAAATGGATCAGAAGCGTATCTAAACCAGAGCTTTTTTCTTCAGTGCCTCAACTGGTGGATAATCAATTAATTTATATTTCATCACCAGATGCCTTTGGATCAACAGACTTAGAAATCTGTGTTCAGGATGATGGCGGGACATCAAATGTCGATGATGTTGATACGAGATGCAAAATTGGAACGTTGACGATTATTCCTGTAAATGATCGACCTGCTTTTGAAATGGTTTCAGACCATATCAGTTTGGAACCAGGAATTACCACTTATACAAAAGAACAATTCATTGTTAATGTTAACACAGGTACTGATAATGAATCTCAACAACAAATTCAGCAATATATCGTTTCCCAGCCAAATCATCCTGAATTATTTAAAATTTCTCCATCAATTATCAATGGCGCACTTATGTTTGAATTAAACCCGAATGTGGTTGGCAAAGATTCGTTTTCAATTGAAATTAAAGATAATGGCGGTACTGAAAACAATGGAATAGATATCAGTTTTTCG
>PEAL01000328.1 GCA_002753725.1 Deltaproteobacteria bacterium | reverse complement strand
GCTTGAGGCAGGTTCTGTGATATGTTTTTCATTCGCCTTGCTTAGACTATCTGAAATATATATTACAAGGCTATCCAGATGGCTACATTCAAATAAAATACTTGTGGGTAAATTCAAATTAAATGCGGTATTAATGGCTTCGAGCAATTCAACTGCATTGATTGATCCAATGCCCAATTCATTAAAATCCTGTGCCTGATTCATTTCCTGAAGGGTTAATCCTAAAATTTTTCGAAAAATATCAGTTAGATGAGTGCGTATATTTCTCAGATGATTCCCATTAATATTTTGGGGGGAAATTTGTTCTTGTTTTATATAAACCGATTTTTGAATATGATTTGTCTGTCCTTTTTCTTTGGTTTGGTAAACATTTTTTTCAGAGAGCTTTTTGATCAATTTTTTTTCATCAACATCTTTTTTGCTTTTGGGATATGGCATATTGCCCTTTTGTCGCATATCTTTTAATGCATCTTGATAGGGCGTTTTATGTGCTATTTTTCTGGTATTATAAGCTTTCAGCTCCTGATAGCTCATATCCGAATCCTTTTTAATCTTAAACAGACAATAGCTGATCCAGCCTTTTTCAAGGGATATGCTCTGATTCGCATAATTCCTTAACGTATCGCGTGCAACTTTATCAAAATCTTTGATATTTTCCTCAAAATCCGGGTCATAAAGAAAATTCGAAATCTGTTGTGACACATCGATCAGTTCATTAATTCGCAAATTTTGCATGGATAATATCTCAATCCATTCATCATTGGTGGGAATCGTGATTTCTACCATAGGATCAACAATAGCCCCCTTAAGATTTGTAATATAATCCATTAGTAAAAGGGTGCCATTATCATTTAGAGCATTAGCAATATTTTGAAATAAAGACTTTTTATTACGTATATGGAAGGTGACTTCAATCCCAATCATCAAATCGTAGTGTCCGGGAAAAGAATCTTTTGAGCTGTCTTTATTAAATATTTCAGCTTGTGACGTTAAATTCATCTCTGCAATTCTTTTATTGCCAAGATCGGCCTGAGCTTTTGTAATAGTGAATCCATGTGTATGAATATGAGGATAATGCATTGCAATTTGAATCACATCTGTGCCATGACCACAGCCAATATCTAAAAAGTTATGAATTTGATGAAAATCTTCTTTATAAAAAAGAACCTGACGTAACTCAATTTGCTTTACTTTCATTAAAGCATGTTCTTCTGGATATTTATCAGGAGCAGCAACAAGCCGTGTCATAGAAAAACCAGGAATTTTTTCTTCAAAAGGGCAAAAGGTCAGGTACTCATCAGAAAAATCATCACTGCTGTAACTCACTACCTGTGTATAAAAAGCAACTGCTTTATTGTCTTGGTTTTGCTGGTTTTCTCCATCAAGTCTGCATATTCTTCTCTCAAATGGATATTTCGGCAATCCAGAAAGCTTAAATAAATTACTGGCATTATACAAATCATGCCATGCAATTGAATGTCCGGCAACCCAGAGTCTTGCAATTTCATTTAAGTTTCTTGTTTGAATACTATCTGAAATTCGTTCCATAGGTTCTGGCTTGTTCTTTTTCAGATAATTATAAAAACAAGTCTGTGAGTTTTGAAAAGAAAATGCAAAAGCTTTTAATTGATTGCAAAGATCTTTATGATCTTTTGCATGAACTGCTAACCTTGCTGGCATTTCTTCTCTTCCAGTCTGAAGCGTATAGGCAAGCAATTCAAGATCTATATCTTGGTGGTTTTTCAGCCAATGACCCCATGTATTTATATATTCCTTAAGTCTTTCTTGGTTTCTGGCTGAAAGCACAAAAAGGATTTCATTTGATTTGTCAATGGATTGTTCTGATATTTCCTGTTGAGAAATATATTCTTCAACAAGAATATGTGCGTTAACACCGCCAGCGCCAATTGAAGTTATACCAGCAATTCTTGGTATGACTTGTCCATCAATAGTAAGAGGTGTCCAATCAGATACACTTGTTTGTAGTTCAAAGGGTAAGTTATTGAAATTAATATTGGGATTCATTTCTCCTGTTATCAATGTGGGGACAAGGGTTTTATGCTTTAAAGACAATAGCACTTTTGTCAACTGAGCCATGCCAGATGCAGCTTCGCAGTGCCCAATATTGGGCTTGACTGAGCCAATTTTAAAATTGCCAGTTACTGAATGACGATTGCTGAAAATTTTTGTTAACGCAGTCATTTCGATTGCATCACCCATTAACGAGCCATTAGCGGCTGATTCAATATAACTGACTGTCATAGGATTAATGTGACTGTTTTCCAATGCCTGACGAATGACATCAGCCTGTCGATTGGGATCAGGGGTATTATAGCTGTTTGTTTTCCCACCATGATTGACTCCAGTTCCACGAATAAGGGCGTAAATGCTGTCTTGATCTTTTTCTGCCAAAGATAAAGGTTTAAGAATAACAACGCCAACGCCTTCACCAGGAACAAAGCCATTTCCATCAGCTCCAAATGCTGCACAGTTTGATGTATTAGATATCATTTGGCTTTTTGACAATCCACTATAGGTCATGGGATGCAAATATAAATTAACTCCACCAGCAATGGCCATATCGCCTTTTCCACTCCAAATATATTCACAGGCTTCATGGATGGCGGTTAAAGCAGATGAGCACATGGTATCTATTGGCATACTGGGCCCTTGAAGATTTAGCATATAAGATACACGATTTACCAAAGATGAAAAAGATGTGGTCATATTGATATTGTATTGTTTTGTGATTCCGCCAAAAACGCCAGTGCGTTTTCGTAAGTCAGGAGATAAAGAAGAAATAGCATAACCTGCGTCTTCTAATGCTTTCCAGCATTCTTCCAGAAATAAACGTTCCTGAGGATCAATTGCTGAGGCTTCACGGGGAGGTGTATTAAAAAATAATGGATCAAAAAGATAAATATCATCAATAAAGCCTCCCCATTTACTATAACTTTTGCCAGAAACAGCAGCTTTTTCTTTGTTTTCAAGATAATGAATTTTCCAATCCCAACGATCTTCGGGAATGACAGATATAGAATTTTTTCCTGTTTTTAAGTTTTCCCAAAATTCATCAATCGTTTCAGCCTGAGGATATCGACCACTGATTCCTATAATTGCAATTGGTTCTGTGTTTTTTTCATGCTTGCTTTTTCTCTTATTCATTCCTTGAATGGAGTCAATTTTACCCACTGAATTTACTGAGTTTTGCATTGTGGAGGATGATTGGGTTTCTGATATTTTTGTTTCTTCAAGTCCACACCATTTCGCACAAGCATCTGGATAGTCTGAAATAAAATATTCTACTAAATCTTCTATTGTACGATATTCATAAAATACTGTTTTAGAGATATCTTTAAAAATAATTTCAAGCCTTTGGTTGAATTGAGTCACCATAATTGAATCCATACCCAAATTATCAAAAGGTTCATCAGAATCAATGTCATCCAATGGAACTTTTGTTATATCTTCAAACAAGGCTTTAATTTTATATTCAGTCTTTTGATATAGTATTTCAGGGTCTGCCTTCCATTGGATCATTTTTACAGCTTTGGAATCGTTATCTGATATAGTTTTTAACGCATGATCTCTAATTAAAGGTACATTCCCCTCAATTATCATGACTTGTTGTTCATCTAAGGACATAGCATGATAAAAGGCCTGTAAGCCATTTTCTGTCTGCAAAGGCACTATACCGAAATTTTGTGTCATAATATCTTTTGTGGCATCATCAATTTTCATGCCGCCTTTTTCCCAGAATGGCCAGTTGACAGACAAGGTTTTTCCATGTCTTTTGTTGGCTTTGACCAGATCATTTCGATATATTGCAAAAGTATCCATAAACGAGTTGGCGCAAGCATAATCCGCTTGCCCCACATTTCCAAAAACGCCTGAGATTGAGGAAAACAATATAAAAAAATCAAGATCAAATGACTGACTTGCATTATCCAGATTCATGAGTCCATTGACTTTAACTGACAGAACGTTTTCAAATTCTTCCTTTGTTTTATTGATGATGAAATTATCCCTAATAATCCCTGCACTGTGGATAATGCCATTTAATGTTTTAAAGTCATTTTTTATGATGTTGAACACATTCAAAATATCAGCCTTGTTGTTTATATCTGCTATAATATATTCAATCCTTGCATTGCGATGCTTCCATTTATTAATAAAGGCCTTAATATCATCGTTTATTGGTGATCGTCCGGTAAGGATTAGCGAAGCCTTTATTTGTTTAGACAGTATTTCACTTGCGAAAATACGCCCCAGACCTCCGGCACCACCAGTAATAAGGTATACCCCTTTCTCTTTCCAAGAAATAACAGGAGTTGGCAAATTCTTAATTTCTTCAAATCTTCTTACCAGTCGTCGTCCATTTGAATATCGGATATGGATTTCTGTTGAATCGATTTTATTTTCTTCAATGATGGTTTCAATTGTAATATCATCCTGAATGTCAATGAGTTGACCTTTGAATCTTGGATTTTCCAATCGTGCTGTTTTCAGTAAGCCAGAAAAGCCAGAAAAGAATTGATTATTTTTATTCCCGGCATTGATTACTTGAAACACAACATTGCCTTTTGGTTGTGTTTTAAGAATTTCTTGTATTTTTTCAAATAATTGGGAGGCATTTTCTTTATACTTCTCATCAGTATCTGAAAGGTTTGATTTTAGAGCAAACACATCTGCATCAGAAAATTTTTCTTGAATATGATCTTTCAAATTATCGTTTGAATGGCATAAGGCAATAATATGTTTATCATATACAGGAAGATCAGTCGTGCTATCACAGGCTTTTTCTTTCCATACAGGTTTAAGGATTAAGGTGTTAATATCTCGCTTAATTTCTTTTTGATTTTGTGTCAGCATCTTATTTTTTGAAATCCAGTAGCGGCCTTTTGCAAAAGGATAGGTGGGTAATGATATACGTTTGTGAGGTTTGTCATGTAGATGTTGCCAGTCAATATCAAAGCCTAAAACCCATAACATTCCTATTTTATGTAGTTTTCGCTTTTTAATTAAGTTTTGAATAAATTGTTTACCATCTTCTTCATCGGGAATTAGCTCTGATGCTGATTGATTATTTTTTATATTACCAGTAAAAACAATATCTTTATTGTGTTTATTTTGATGGTATTGTCTCAAAATATCAATTAAATCTTCAATTTTAGAAACCACAACAGCCAGTCGTTCTTCCATGGATTCACGGCCAATCTGTAAGGTGTATGCCATATCACCTAAAGAAATTGTTTGGATATTTTTTGTGCAATATTCCAACAAAATATTTGCATAATCATGAAGACGTTCTTTACTTTTTGCTGACAGGACAATTATCTGTGGATCATTATTTTCAATAACAGGATTCTTATCAATATATTCTTCAATTACAACATGGGCGTTGGAACCGCCAAATCCAAAAGAACTGACACCTGCTATTTTGGGAATCGGCTGGTTGTGCTGATCATACTGTATATTCCATTGGCGAAGCTCATCCAGGATATAAAAAGGAATATCCATTTCAATATGTGGGTTTAAATTTTTAAAATGAACATTTCCCGGCAATTTTTGGTGTTTCATTGCAAGCACTGTCTTTATTACACCTGCAATACCTGCTGCAGCTTCTAAGTGTCCAATATTGGTTTTAACTGAACCCAATGCACAATGGGCTTTTTTAGGTATTTCTTTACCCCATTTTTTATACATTTGATTAAACGCCTTTGTCAGAGCACTTATTTCAATGGGATCTCCCAGACTTGTCCCTGTACCATGAGTTTCAATGTAAGAAATGGTTTCCGGATTTATATTGGCACGATTCCATGCATTTATAATAACACGGCTTTGCGCTTCAGCATTGGGCGTTGTCAATGTAGCTGCTCGTCCACCATGATTTTCTGCAGATGATTTGATAACTGCGTATATTTGATCCCCATCAGCTTTTGCTTTACTCAATGGTTTGAGTAAAA
>PEAL01000327.1 GCA_002753725.1 Deltaproteobacteria bacterium | reverse complement strand
AAGGGCAGGCACAGGGGCCTGCCCCTACACGTTCTCGGACATAGGTTTGATTCCGGTTTTTGTTTGAGGGCAAACACAAGGTTTGCCCCTACAGTTTGTCTTCGTACATAGGTTTGTTATTAGGAACTCCCAAAGCTAAAGCTTTAGGACTCCACTATTTATCGAATTAAGGATTGTGTCTCCGAAATTAAAATGGGGAACTTATTTTTCGAGCATTCCTTACTTACCTTCTGCGGTTATCGTGTTATATCCACAGAAACACAATTCAAGGCTTGACCCCATTTCCATTTCTCCTGTTCAGTCCTATTTTTAGCAATGGGTTATGAAAAAAACTGCACAAGACCTTTTTCATGATTTGATGCGTCTTTATACCCTAAAGCAATCAACTTGTTAATATATGTGGGTGTGAACATCAGAAAACTGAGTAACTCAGAATCAATAAAAAGATTTGACTGAAATAATTTTTTTAACAATTTTCCAGGGAGACCTGGAAAATTTAGTTCCTCAGGAGCCTCGCGAAGGGAATCGACAGCAATCTGATGCAGATTCTGGCTTGGACGGATCAAATATGTCTCTATTACGCGATAGTCCGCATGTCGATGGGCTCTTGTTGCTTGATTAATATTATCCAAAAACTCATCACCATAGATTTTTTCACCACTTTTAATAATATTATTAAATAGTTCTATTCTTTTTAACTCATCATCAAGTGCATCTGTAATTAATACATTGAGTATTTTACCTAACAAAAAAAGCATCCCTGGATTTGGATTTTTTCGACACCCCCTTCTGGCAATGCAAAATTCAATTTCAGGATCCTGGGATAAACTGATCACAAGCATTTTATTGGCTCCTAATCGCAATGCAGGGTAAACAGGGGTATTTTGTCGTAAACTTCCATCCGTATAGCAGGTTCCATTGATTTGTACTGCCGGAAAAATCATAGGAATTGCTGAAGACGCCATTGCATGTTTCAGGTTTATCTTTACATATTTTGCTTCTTTTGAATAATTTTTTCCTAAAATATCTTTTTTTTCAGTATTGTTTTGAAAAAAAATGACTGAGTTCCCTGTACAGACCTCTGTTGCACAAAGGGATATGCCTTTGAGAGAGTTGTTTGAAAAACACTCCTGTATTCGTTCCCAGGAAATCGCCTTATGCATTTCATTAAAGAGCGGCGTTGAATTAAAAATTCCTCCTATTGGCGGATGAGGAGAATTTTTGGGGCGTTTAAGCATATGTAAAAGGTCATGGTGCGTTGGTCGACCAACGATAATGTTGAACAAGCTAAACAATTCTTTATATTTAAAATGAATGATTTTATCGATTGTAATTGAATGCCAATAATCTATCAGACCTTTTGCTGACAAGGCGGGTTGATCTGCAAAAGATGCTAAAAAACAACTATTTAACGCGCCAATACTTGTACCTGAAAAAATATTAAAAAATGGTTTTATTTGATTGGTTTCAGGGAGTGCATCTAATATATATTTTATTACGCCAGCTTCATAAGCACCTCGCGCACCACCTCCTGACAAGACTAAAGCTGTTGATATATCGAGATTCTTTTTTATGTGTTCAGAGGTCATATTAGAAGTCTCCATTGATGTCTCCTTATTTGGTCAAAAGATTTCTTTTGGATTGCATCGTCTTATTTTATAATATCATCAAACTGAATAATCTCAGGCCGTCCTGGTAAACTCAGGTCATTTTTTTGGGCATCAGTAAGGTCCTCAGCCGAATCCGGGTCAAACCACCAATACCAGTAAGCAGATCGTTCATCACCGTATTTGGACAGGACTGTTTCAGGCATGCCGAACTGATTCCAGTAAAGCAAACGGGTATAATTAATATTCCACAATAATACATAAGGAACAGCATCAATAAGATATTGATCTACCTTTCGACAGATTGAATGACGTCTGCCAGCATCAAAAATTTGTTTTTGAGCTTCAATGAGTTGATCCACTTCAGGATGTTTAAATCCTGTAATGTTATTTCCGCCATCCCGATCAGCTTCTTTTGATGCCCACATACCTTCCGGATTTTTAAATACGCCGGCGCTCCATGATGCCCATGTCATTTGATAATTGAAAGCATCCATGTCTTTGGCCCATGCGGCCCAATCCTTGTTTTCTATTTTTAATGAAATGCCCACGTCTTTTAGATCTTCCTGATAGATGGCCAAAAATTTATGAGAGGACGATGAACGGGTCAAAAAATGAACGACAAATGGTTGCTTGTTTTTTTCAAGCATGCCGGTTGACGGATTTACCACCCATCCAGCCTTTTTTAGCAATTGTCTGGCGCTATTTTTATCAAAGGGTAATACTGTATTTGGATTTGGATTTTTTTGATCGTACAAATCTTCAAAATAAGACGTGTGAAGAAAATACTGGCTATACATCAGGGTTTTGTTCATTTTTTCTCGATCAATTAGCGAATATAATGCTTTGCGGACGTTTAGATCATCTAAAGGCGGTTTTCTCATGTTCATGGCAAACCCCTGGAATCCAATGGGGCGATGATTATAGACTTTTTGACGGATAATCCAGTTTTTTTCAAATTTTTTCCCCTGGGATTCATTGATCCATATTCGAGCCGTGTAGATGGGAAACAAATCAATATGACCTTTTTTAAAGGCTTCAAATGCATTTTCTCGATCAGCAAAAAACATAAATTTGAGTATATCGAAATTGCCTCGACCTTTGTTTCGAATATCATTTCGTGCCCACCACTCATTTCGTCGCTTGAGTGTGATATACCGGCCTTCTTTAATGGTATCCAATGCATACGGTCCGGAGACAACCGGAAAAGAGGCATTGATTTGATTAAAATCCTGTTTGTCAAAAATATGCCTGGGTAAAATATGAAATCCCCCCACAGCGCCAAGGTTCACCCAATGAACTTCTTTCGCTGTAAATTGGATGGTCTGGTCATTCAAAACAACCGGTGATAAAAATCTTTCTAACGATACTTTATGCACACCAGTCATATTTTTGGGATTTAATATGGCATCATACGTCCATTTGACATCATGGGCTGTAATCGGATGACCATCACTCCAGCGCGCTTTTGGATCCATCATAAACGTGAATATTTTTTTATCATCTGAAATGGTCCATTTACAGGCCAGATCAGGTTCATAGGACAACGTTATGGGGTTCATGTCAATCAGGGTTTCATATAATGCCCCAAAGACTTCAGCAGTGAATGTGTTGTTATCCAGATAATAATTCAAACTTTTGGGGGATTGTCCTGCAAAAATAGCCAACTGTCCACCGGGCCGGGCATCGGTGCTTGCGATGGGATCAGGTTGGGGTTTCCAATTGTCTGGTGGAAACGTTTGCGCTGCCATTGCCATGTTGGCAAAAAGTGAAAGTATGATACATACAATTGTTTTCATAAAGGCTCCTTTTTTCATATAAATAACTGTTTGCGAAAAGCTGCAATCATTGATATGAAATAATGATTTTTATTTATGGAAATGTATCACATATCTATCCGATCATAAAGTTGAAAACCACAATAAAACATCAAAGGTATGTTTTTTTTAGCATAACAGAGATGAAAGTGATTTAACGATTTGGAGAAATATGCGTTTCATTGCGTTTTGGTTTCTATTTACCAATATTCTTAATCAAAAGGAGGATAAAATGTTTCAAACACAGCGTACTTTTTGGATGATGGCTCTTGTGGTATTTCTTATAACAGGCTATACCACTGTTGCATTGAGCGATGATTTTTTCAAAAAAACAGAATTCCAGCTTCATGCAGATTTTAACCGAATGACCCCTTTCGCAGCTGAGGACAATGACATCTGGACATTGACCATCGAACATTTCTCAGAATGGAAATATGGCGATACATTCCTGTTTATGGACATAGAATCGTTGCCAAACTTTAAACGCGATCCAGATGCCATATATTTTGAGATTGCACCACGCTTCAGTCTGGATAAATTTTTAAATCAAAAATTATTGCCATCACCTTTCCTGGGCGAAACATATCTGGCATTCCAGTACAATGCTTCGGATAAGGATTTTATCCCAACATCCTGGTTGTACGGTATATCTTTTGATTTTCTGGGACAACCCAATTATGGTTTTGCCAATTTAAGCCTGATGATCAAGGATTGTGATCGAAAAGGTGCTGTTGAAAAACATCCGCCGTATCAAAACGATACATCCTGGCAGATAACACTGGTATGGGGGCAACCCTTTAATATTGGCCCGCTTCAAATGGAGTTCAACGGATTTTTGGACTATTGGCAGGAAAATTCTAGTGCCACAAAAGATGAAACCTATCGCATCTTGTTAACAGAGCCTCAACTTCGGTTGAAATTGTCTTCTCTGGTGGGCAAAGGAAATTTTCTTTCAAACTCTGTTGTGGGTACAGAAGTGGAAATTTCTTATCATTTTTTTGATGAAAATGATGGGTGGCGTGTCAATCCAACACTGTTTTTTGCCGTAACATTTTAAATTAAATTGTCCGCCTGTCACCTTGTGTGATTGACAGGCGGACAAGTTTTCATAATCCCTTGACCTCATGAAAGGAGGGTTTTTCATTGGACTACGAACTTTCAAAAGAACAAGAAATGATTCGAAAAGAAATCCGTCGCTTTGCAGAAAAAGAAATCGCACTTGTTGCTGGTGAACTGGATGAAACAGAAACATTTTCTGTTGACTTAACCCGAAAAATGGGTGAACTGGGCCTGTTCGGCATGTTTGTTTCTGAAACATACGGCGGACAACAAATGGATTATATCTCGTATATCATTGCTGTTGAAGAAGTGGCGCGTGTGGATGGATCTCAGGCAGCAACCATTGCAGCAGGAAATTCGCTGGGTATTGGTCCCATTTACTATTTTGGAACAGAAGACCAAAAAAAAAAATACTTACCAAAGCTTTGCACCGGTGATCATTTATGGGGTTTTGGATTGACTGAACCCACTGCCGGCTCTGATGCTGGCGGAAGCAAAACAACCGCTGTTCGCTATGGTAATGAGTGGGTCATTAACGGTTCCAAAATATTTATCACCAATGCAGCCTGTGACATGTCTTTAGGTGTTACAGTTCAGGCGATTACCGGAACAAGGCCCAATGGACGACCTGAATACACTTGCTTTTTGCTTGAGCATGGCACCAGGGGATTTTCTACTAAAGCCATGAAGAAAAAAATGATGTGGCGGGCATCCAATACAGCAGAACTTTATTTTGATGACGTTCGGGTGTCAAGTAATGCGATTCTGGGTAAACCGGGTGACGGCTTTCATCAAATGCTAAAAACTTTGGATGGTGGTCGTTTGTCCATTGGCGCTATGGGATTGGGTGGGGCTCAGGGGGCTTTTGAAGCTGCGCTGAGTTATGCCAAAAAACGTACACAATTTGGTCAACCCATTTGTAAATTTCAAGGCATTTCTTTCAAACTGGCAGACTGTGCCGTTGAAATCGAGTGTGCAAGAAATCTTTTGTACAAGGCCTGTTGGCTAAAAAACAAAGGAAAAGCATTTGAAAAAGAAGCTGCCATGGCAAAACTGTATTGCTCTGAACTTATGGGAAGGGTTGCCAATCATGCGGTTCAAATTCATGGTGGTTATGGATTGATGAAAGAGTATGGCGTCGAGCGGTTTTATCGGGATCAAAAGTTACTGGATATTGGTGAAGGCACCTCTGAAGTTCAAAGAATTGTGATTTCGCGATATATTGGATGTTAAAAAATATAGACGTTCTATATTTTTTGAAGTTCTATATTCACGTTTTTGGACCTGACAAAACAAATCTTAGAGGGACGAACTGCGGTGCATCCCTGCAATTTGATCAAGGTAATAATATCTGATTATATCGGCTTTTGGGAAGCAATAATTTCAAATAGTTATGAGGTTTTTATAAAAACACTTTAAGTCCCGCAGGGACGACAGATAATAGCCTGGAGCTTTAGCTCCAGGTTCTTGCTGCGGACTTTCATTTTGGCACAT
>PEAL01000326.1 GCA_002753725.1 Deltaproteobacteria bacterium | reverse complement strand
CAGCGGTTATGGCACATCTTTAATCTGTCCGGAAATGTCTGTGCTGAATTTGCCTTTTTTATTCAATACCAGGGGAGAGTTCGATTATGTTATCTCAAAAATGGGTCATCAATTTGATATGCTTATGGACAAACGTGGGTATAAATTACTCCTTTTGACAGAACAGGATTTTGATCAGATCTATTCACGACATCGTGAAATAACCAGACTGTCTCATTTTTCAGGGATGCGGTTCGGATCATGGTTTGGTTCCCTTGAAAAATCGGTGTTAAAACAGCTTGGTTCTGAAGTGATATCTTCTGAAGACGAACGAAGTGTGTATAAGTTAATCTTACAACAGCATACTGTCGATGCCTTTATCGCGCCCGCGATGTTTGTTTTATCCACCAACATGTACAAAGATCTTCATTGTATTCACCAAATTAAAATCCGCTATGCCAATGGAACCGTGGTGTTGAGAAAAGAGGCCTGGAATGCCATCAGCCCATTTTACCAGGAGCGCATTCAGGGATATTTTAAGGAATATGTTGAACGGGAATTTTCAGAAGCTGTCCGAAGGGATAACGAACGATCCATCAATGCAATGATTAAATATGGTATCAAGGATGTTAAAATTGAGCCAAAAGCTCTCGAGGATATAAAAAATGCTACAAAACCGCTATGGTTTGAATTGGCGGATAAATTATATCCCAAAGAAATATTGTTTGAATTGCTACATCATCTGGAGGTGTATCGAAAACAAATGAGAGAACGATGATACCCGATTTCAATCATACTTGCATTAAACGCCTGCCTGTCTTTATCGTATCAATATGTGTTTGCTTGTTGTTTGCCTTGAATGGTTATGGTCAATCATCTCCAGAAGAATTGCCAAAAGGGAGCAACGGGCCGTTATCTTTAAAAGAAATCCTTGAAAAGGTTAAACAGGGAAAAGCCATTGATGGTTATAAAATTAAAGGCGATGATTTCATCTCTGTGATCAAACAAACCGATGCACAAATTTTCATAACAAATGCCATCATCACAGGTGGTCTTAAATTTAGTCAATTACCAGAAATGTCAATATCTGAAATAGTCTTGCCATCCAACTGGTCGGAAAAACAAAAACAACAATTTATTGAGGCAAAAACAAAAATATTCAACACATATTATTGTGTCAAAAATTTTATCAAGATGATCAACTGCGATATAGAGATTGATCCATCAGATTATCGAAGTGTTTCTGCTGAACGAACGTTTTTTTTTAATACCGTCTGTTTTCAAAAAACCACATTTAAAGGGGATTCTTATTGGACCGATGCCATTTTGGGGCATGATTTTTTATTCAATGGTACACAGTTTCAGGCGAAGGCCTCTTTTGTCGATGCTTTTTTTTACGGTACTGTCGATTGCCAGGATGCTTTCTTTGGCTCACATGGTGCGGTTTTTATGAAAACGCATTTTTTTAGCAAGCATGTGCGTTTTTCCAATGCCCGATTTCGGTTTGCATCTTTTAGAGGTGCCGAGTTTTGGGGAGAAACGGATTTTACGAAAACATCCTATGAAAAGGAGGCGTATTTTACTGACGTTAATTTTTTTGAAAGCGTTAATTTTAGTGAATCTTCGTTTTCAGGTGCAGTTTTTATCCGCTCGATTTTTCATGACAACGTCTTTTTTCAAAACGCCCAAATGCATATCGCATCATTTCAGAATGTAATTTTTAAAAAGGATGTTCAACTGAATCAAACGATATTTACAGGGACAGCGTTTTTCAATAATGCAGAATTCAAACAAGTGGCTGATTTTTCTGAAAGTGAGTTTAAATGTACAGGTATTCAATTCAAACAGGTCCAATTCAATGGAAATGCGATATTTTTAAAAGTGCGCTTTCATGGGCCTGTCCTTTTTTCAAAAAGTATTTTTACAGGGAATCAGGTTATTTTTCAGGAAGCCAATTTTTTAGAAGATTTATATTTTGTCAAAGCAGATATCAAATCCCATGAAATTGATTTTCATAACATGGTTGTTCATGGTGTATCAAATTTTCAAAGTTCAATCTTTACAGGGGATACCAACTTTTCAGAATGCCAATTTTTTCAAAAAACAGATTTTTCAAACGCAAGCTTTCACGCAGAGGCAGACTTTTTTCATGTGACCTGTCGATCCCCTGCTGTATTTTCAGGCGTTACATTTATGGGCGATGCAGAATTTTCAAAAAATCAGTTTTATGATCATTCAAATTTTTCGGAGGTTTCATTTCAACAATTGACCGACTTTTCCGGAAGTTCTTTCAAAGGAAATGTCGATTTTTCAAAGACTTCTTTTCAATCATCAGCCCTGTTTAGAAATGTTGTCTTTAGCAAAGAAGGCAGCTTTTACGAAGCCATCTTTCATGATACCGTTGATTTTTTTGAATCCATATTTTACCAGTTGGCATATTTTAGATATTCACAATTTTATCATATTTTTAGAGTAAAGAATGCTGCTTTTTACGGCTATGTTGATTTTCGCAACTGTCTGATCAAAAAATTGGATCTATATAGTCAGAAAAGCCCAACCATCATCAAAAATCGTGTGGATTTTAGAAATGCCTGGATTGGCGCCGCCCATTTACAAGACGTGGTGTTTGAAGATGATGTTGACTTTTCAGGGGTTATTTTTGGCGGGGATGACGATCATAGTAATACAGATGACCATGAAAAGAATGCAGTGGTTTTTCGTTTTGTGTCCTTTGAAGGGGATGTGAGTTATATTCGTTCTGCTTTTTCCTGTGATTTTTCAATAGAAATGATTTCAGCCAAAGGATTTGTCAATTTCAGAGATGTCCGATTTCAGAATGGCAAAAAACAAATGAAAAATAAAATTCTCTTATCCTATCTTAATATTTCCAACATGTATATCGAGTGGCATCAACTCCCCTTAATTTCTCAATGGGTGCGTGATGAAAATGAACGTATTTATAGTTTTGCCGATAGAGAAAGCTTTGACAAAACCAATCAAAAACAACAAATTGATCTCACCATTGAGCCCATATCCGAAGTGCTTCAGATGTTTGAAGGACTCTTTTATAACCGGCTTTCCGATAAAAATGATGTGATTTATTTAAGACAATGCATTGAACTTGATGAAATCAGACAGTCAAACGAATTGTCTTTTGATCGTGTACAAAAAGAACTGGAATGGTATTTATGGGGCATATTTACCGGCTATGGGACAAAAATCTGGTGGATTATTGGATGGTGCATTTATGTTTATTTTTTATTTACTTTAATTTATTGGTGGAGCGGCACGTTAATCAGAAAACATTCAGCCACAGAAGACGACCATGATCATACGTTTAAGCAACGCCTTTTTGATCTTCCACGATTATTCTTAACTGAAAAAAAATATTTAAAAATGCCACGACACCTTGATCGATGGTTCAATGCCATGCGATTGAGTTATGTGATTTTGTTTAAAATTGGATATCGGGATACAACGATTTCGGGCACTTTTATGGGTATTGATTATGCGCTGATCGTCTGGAGTGAGTGGATATTGGGTTTCTTTTTGTTATCCTACCTGGCTGTGACCCTCTCAAACACTATGCCATTGGTCAATCGATTGATTAGCGGGGTGTTTTGAGGTGGTGCAAAGTAATGCTTGCGAAATTCTGGATTCACAATCTGTCAAACAATTATGAAACGTTATTCCATCGTGGTTCCTAATGAATTATTGACTCAGACCACCGTTGCTTCGCCTTAAGAATTTTTGAAATAAGCGGTAACGTACACAAAGGCAGTGACAAACGAGCGGATTCATTGGCCTGTTTAAAATGTGTCTGCGCCTGTTGAACGTTCAATTGATTGTATTTCATGGCTGCCATGCGATAATAATAAAAGGATTTGGGGGAAAATAAAAAAAATGAAAGTCCTGTCCCTATCTTGGTGATTAAAAAACGAACAAAATTAATGGATGTGGCCTTTTTCGGGTAAATTTGTTTGATTTTCTTTCTTGACTTTAAGGTTTGAACCAGTTGAACCCGCCATTTTTTTACAGTAACACTTTCTGAGAGAACCCGCCATTGATAGAGGACTTTAGGGACACTTCCCATTTCACCATTGAGCTGGCTCATTCGAACAAAAAGATCAAAATCCTGGCTGACCGGATAGGATTCATCATAGCCATTCACCTGATCAAATGCGCTTTTTCGCATCATGATGGATCCATGACTGAAGGGGGCATTCAGAGAACTCAAATATTTGATCACCTGTTGTTTATTCCGGGCACATTCTCGCTGACTGACAATCCGCCCTGTGTCATCAATAAAAACCACATCTGATCCTGCTAAAAGAAGGTCTGGATTTTTTTTGAACAAGTCTATCTGACGCTCAAAGCGGTCTGGTAATGACACATCATCTGCATCCTGACGGGCCAGAAATTCTCCCGTGGCATGACTGGCCGCAATATTCAAAGAACGGGTCAATCCACAATTGGCTTGCCTGAATATTTTTACCCTTGGATCGTTTATCTGGTTCAACAATGGGTAAGTGCCATCTTGAGAACCATCATCAATAACAATTAATTCCCAATTTTCATACGTTTGTGAAAGAATAGACGAGATGGACTGTTGAATAAACTGTTGATCGTTATAAACACATAACAATACTGATATAAGGGGGTGTTTGGATGAAGTCATTGGTATCATTATCCTTTTACGTTATTCTGATACATCGTTATAAAAAACAAAATCGTTGACTGCTACCTTCTTTATAAGCTATCTCGAAAAAAAATTTCATACACACGTTGAATGCTGATTTTTTTTTCTTTTGCTAATCGTTGGCAACAGTCATATTCTGGTGTCAAGCCCACTGTGCCATCCGGGCGGACAATTTTTTTTGCTTGAATCTCCCCCAGGGATGTTTGAACCGCTGTTATTTCACGTACCAACGCTTTCCGCTGAACAACATGATATCTTACGCCAATGGTAGAGCTTTCCTGTAAAAGCATATCGGTCAAGCGTTGAATGTCATTGGGCAAACAAATCACCTGAATTCCAGTTCCCATACGATTTTTTTTCATATACATCGGGTAAAACAGGACATCTAAAGCACCGGATTCCATTAAAAGAGACATCACATAGCTCAGACATTCCGGCGTCATGTCATCAACATGAGTTTCAATAACGCCAATGGATTCACAGATTGTATTTGAATTCACTTCAGTAAATTCCGATTTTCCCAGAATGATCCGCAAAAGATTGGGTTGTTCCTCCAACTGTCGCGAGCCAGCACCATACCCCGTTTGTTTAATGTACATTGGCGGCAGAGGACCATATTGTTCTGCCAGACATGCTGCAAAAAGGGCGCCTGTCGGGGTAACCAGTTCATAAGGGATTTGTGTACCATATATGGGAACATTTTCCAGCACATTCAATGTTGCCGGTGCAGGAATGGGAAGACAACCATGCTGGCAATGAACAAAACCCGTGCCCATTGGCAAGGCTGAAAAAACAACATGTTCAATGCCAAGTGCTTCCAATCCACATGCTGTTCCAACAATATCAACAATAGAATCGACAGCACCAACCTCGTGAAAATGGACATGGGCAACATCACACCCATGAATCTTTGCTTCAACTTCAGCCAATCGTTGAAACATGGCAAGACTTTTCGTTTTTACGCCATGAGACAAAGAACTCTTGTGGATCATCTCACAGATATCTGAATAATGTCGCATGGGCGAGGCTTGCGTATGAACCACCGCTTGAGTAGCACGAATCCCCATATATGTTTGGATTTTTTTTTCGATAACGGTATTCTGTATTTTTAACTGCTGGATCATGTCATTAAGGCAGTCTATGGGAAGTCCAACATCCAGAAGGGCCCCCAATGTCATGTCTCCGCTGATGCCTGAAAAACAATCAAAATATGCGATCATAGGATATCTTTCTTTAAATAGATGTTAAAAAATAGTGGTATATGCGTCCGTTTAAGCCGTCGATCACCTTCTTTACCAGC
>PEAL01000325.1 GCA_002753725.1 Deltaproteobacteria bacterium | reverse complement strand
ATATTTACTTGAATATCCACGACCAATGTGAAATGTTCGATTACGGTAATAATAATACCAATCAGCGTGGTATGCATAATAGTATTTATTCACAGTAATTTCTCTTGTTCTCAGCATGTCCTTGTAATTAAAAGAATTTCTGATCTGAAAACCACGATGATCAGTCCCTGTATTAGGTTCGTGCATGCCTTTTCCCCACCAGTAATTTTTACATTTTGATTCAGACAGCCAGCCCTCTGGCTTATAACATTGATCACAATAACCAATTCTACCATTATTTACGTCGTTATAATCTTCACATATTTGAATGTGATGTTCCCAGTATTCATCCCCACTACAAGCTTTTCGTCCCCATAAATCTTTACAAGTCTGAAAACCTTTATTCTTATATTCTTCATTGTCACCTGCTTTTTTATTGCTGAGCATGTAACAACCTGTTTCAGTTTCAGTTACTTCATATTCAATTTTTTTTCTCCAGCACGTTGGTGCTATGTTTTTATAACCTATTTGGACGTCATCCATATATATCCACATTTCATAACCTCGGCCAGTTTTAGAATAATATGGTTTTTTATAAAATTTCAACTTAAATTTCCATTTATGCCAGCCTGTATCTGTGATTACATTGGCAACGCACTTTTGTGAAGATGTTCCCATAGTCGCTTTATTGTTACTGTCAAAACCAGCGTATATACCATCTATATGAGCGAATAAACGCTCTTCAACATTGGTCCTGTCACGTTTTGCCCATAATTCTATGACAATACTTGAAGGATATTTGATAAGAACATTATTAATTTCGACATAGTCATCTTTGCCATCAAAATTAAGTGCAGCGGCTTTGTCATCACTATTTGGAGGACCTTGTGCAATGTAGCCTGTCGCAACATATCGACTATTCATATTATAAACATCCTGAACAATACCATCTACTTTACAAGTCACCTCTTCATTGATATTCATCCAGTGCTTACCCACTCCAGGAGATGGATTCCCAATGTTTTCCAAATAGCCTGTTCCCCAAGTGCCTGAAAAATCATGATCTATTTCAAGTGAATACTGTGTGACGCCAGTGTCACTGATTCGCATGACAGCATTTACCCCAATTTCTTCATCTGTTGGATTTTGAAGAATTTCGTTATCGAGATCATAATATGTCCATTCTATTGCCTGCACAGGGAGGGCAATCAAAAGGATGGCTATTACGAGACAATAAAGCTGAGTAGCTTTTTGATAGTGTTTTCTATTTTTTGTGATCATGATATTTTCCTTATTTTTTTGGGAATTTACACTGATTATTTTCCTGCAATCACATTAAGAATGTACAATACATCTTTTATTTCAATACGATTGTTGTTTATTGCGGATTCCACAGATATACCGGAAACATCTTTACCCGCACAGACCTGCAGGGCAACAATAGCGTCTTTCAGATCAAGACTTTCATTACTATCAATATCACCTGAAAGGGCTGCCGCACTATTATCTTTAATAGCGACTCTGGCACTGGAAGCCCCTTGTAAACTATAATCTCCTGAAGAAACAATCACTTCTACAAATTCAAGATCTTCAATTTCTTTGTCCTGATAAGCAACAATATCAATAATCGCCTGTGTTTCTCCGGGGTTGATGGATATTTCCGATGGAATATAATAAAAATCTCGACCATTTTCTGCCGTGCCTTTGACCAATAAATGAACTTTTTTACTGATATCTATTGACCCCACTCGTGAGATAATGACTGAGCCTCCAGTTGTTTTACCTTCAATTGCCAGGTCAAATTTTGTTTGGATGCTTATTTCATCTATGCCATCAGAAAGTTCTATTATCGATGGTTCATTATCAACGACATAGTAATAGTCCTCTTTTTTAGAAAGAGAGATGGATATGTTTTCAGTTGGCTCTGCAATCTTATCTGAAATTGGAATGATTTTGATCACCAGTTTTTGATCGCCTTTGTTGAGTTTAACCGGAATGATGTTTTGTGAAACAAGGATCGATTCATATTGATTTAACAGGTCATTCCAGACAGGGACAACAAGTTGATAATCCTGCCCGAGTTTTGCAGAGCCTTCCAGAGAAACCGGTACAGTGAGATTGTCTGGTAATATTTTTTCTGAGAAATGAATATCAAATGCTGCCGAATCTTCTGGATTTTCAGTGGCCTTGTCATCTGATACAGATAGGCTGATTTCAAGTGTCGGCTTTAATGCACCGGCATTTATACTTCCTGATGCTGAAAGTCTTGCAATGTCAATCTGATCTCTCAAGACAACATTCCGAAGTAAAATAGTTGCATCGTCAAAGTTGCTTCCCGTGCCATCGGCATCAATTTTGAGTTGTGTGTGGCTTTCTCCGGTTTCAAGATCATTGACAATTTCAAAATGAATATAGTTTTTGAGCGGAAAATCGGTGTTGTTCAGTAAATGAGAAATATCCAGAACATCTTTGTCAGAAACATTAAAATCAACAATTTCATCATTATTGTCGACAACAAAAATATCTGCTCCATGACTTCCTTTTAATATGTCAGCGCCATTTCCACCAATAAGAATGTCATTCTCATAGCCGCCAATGAGTGTGTCGTTGCCCATCCCGCCAATCAGTATATACGATTTGTCTTTTCCATAAAGTGAGACAAACTCTTGTTCATAGTCAAATTTGATTGCAGCTAATGCTTGATCTGCTTCATCTACAGATGGCGGAATATGTGACCATTTCCAATTATCCGGTAAATATGATTCAAAATGAGCAAGGGCAGATAAAACATTTTCATTGGCAAAAACCGCATCGCTGTAGTCAATCCAGGCAAGGTCGGCATCTGCTTTTAATCTGCGAATCTTTTCTCCCAGTTTTCCACTGACAGCCATGACCTGAACATCTCTTGCAGCCTGTGAATTATCAGAAATTACAGAACCAAACCATTTTCCTTGAAGATGGGCATAAATTCGCCATTTTTCAAGATATGAGAGGGTTCGATCATAAAACAGAATTTCTGCAAACTGACCATCCATTAAGCCGCTGATATCTGAGTTCCATTTTAATTCATTAAAATCCCATGACCATATTGTTTTGCCGCCAATTGTGGGGTCACCAGGAAGCCTGTTGTCTTCTTCGTAGTAAAAGGGACCGCCTGTCCATAAGCCATTAATATCAATATAAAGTTGTTCATCTTTTCGGGTAACTGTCGTCATGACCCATTCATTATCAATTTTTCGATGACTATAAACAGTGGTTGTTTCATCTGCGACTCTTAGTTCTCCTGGATGAAGCGAATTATCAGTTCCGGCAACAGACACTTCAATATAATGACCTGCGCCAATCACTTGATCATGTTGGGTGGAATTGACTTTAAATACCGATATCAAAGTCATATTACCCTGCAAAAAAACAGGTCGGGCAAAAGGCAATTCAAAGTAGCCATGAACATTTAAAACAGGATTGTTTCCTTGCGTGGCATTTTCAATCACATTAATTTCACTTTCAAGCAGCTCTCCTTCTTCTGAAACAGCGTAATAATTACCTCTGTTCTCGTTACCAGAACGATCCTCAAGTTGTTTGGTTTGTTCTCCATTTGTTGTTTGCGCATGATAAAACGCATCAGACCAGAGAATGGCATCGGTAGCATCTGTTTTCGTTGGTTGGAATGGGTTAATGATAACCGTTGACACAACCGGATCATGATCACCATCGGTCAACAAAATATACAGCCTGATATTTTCTCCACTGCTTTTTTCCTTGAAGTGATAGATGACATTACCATTTTCAATATATTTCCACAGGATTGTGTCGTTTTGTTTAAAAATATATCCATGTGTATAAGGTGTATTGGAACCATGAAATATGATGTCAATCGTGTCTGGAATACTGATAAACTTGATTAACAAATCTTCCGGTGAAGTATCAGAATCAGCAATATTAAGCTGTAATAATGATGATGAGCCTTCAAAGGCAAAAATGTTTTGATCCAATAATTGTGGGGTTGTATTGCTCATTTTGGGGTCAGTAGCTTTTAGAAATTCTGCCAGATTATCCCATCCATCGTTATCTGAATCATCAGTAGCATCAGAGGGGTCATTCAGATCAAAACCATATTGTTTTTCCCAAAAATCAGGGATATTGTCATTATCAGAATCTGTCACCGGAAGAACCAGTTCCAGGTCTATTTCGTAGAAATGGGATCGTCTTTGTTGGCCTGCCAGAATAAAATCGCCCTGTTTATCATCGGGTTGAATATTGCCTGATTGCGATTTACATTTCATGTGGGCATTCACGCCATCGACTGTTACCGATACAACATCATATTGCTTTTTTTTCTCTGAAAGGGGAATGATGTTATCTGTATTTTCTTTAATTTCAATATACGTTTCCTGAGGTATTTTAATGAGATAAGCATAGGTTTCACAGTCCTGACAGATCAGGCCCTGTTCATCGTATGCATTACATGCCATACATTCAACAGAACCATTATAGGTGAATGTGTCATTGCTGCCTTTTTTTTTGATGGTCAACGCTACGATAGCCTCAGTGATCAGTACTTTATGATTTTGATAGAGATTATACACCTGTCCAGAAATCTGTGTTTCTGGTTCAGGAATTGTGGCATAAAGCGTTCCTGAAAAAAATATCATCATTATTATGGTAATGGGCATGATTGATATCCATTTTTGCCGATTCTTTTGTTGATTAATGTTTGGCATTTTTTACCTCAATATTTATTTGGGGTTAATGAGTCCCTATTCGTTGAGTTTTCCGACCTCAGAAATGCGTTGTATTGTAAAAGGACCACTGATTTTTAAGGGAATTTTATGAAGTCCGCTAATGGATTCAGAATAAACACCTGTAAGAGAAAAGTTTGCGTCATCTGGATTGGTGGTATTCTGGTTGCTGTCAAATGAAAATTGAATCTGTCGGGTTATTTGTCTGCCTTGTTTATGATCTGGATGATAGAGATGTCGAAATGGATTGGTGGGGTGATCTTCATCCATCGTAAGGGTGGTTTCTATGGAATTGCCTGCACCAAAAGTTCCAGATAAAGAAACATGTGTCTGGTCAGCAGGAAAATCATAGGCCAGAGATCCTAACCTGATACCAACCAGTTTGCCATCGCGGCGAATGATGCCATCATATTCAGGAAGCAAACGATCATCAGTAATCAAAACGCGTTGAACGACCTCTTGGTCATCTTGTTGGATGCTTTTCTGCATCATGGTTACTTCTTTAAGTAAACTGATTGAACCATTTTCATGCACATGTAATAAAACAGTTATGTCAAATACATGTTTAACGGGTTGAAGCGTATCAGTGCTGGTTTGACTTGTTGTGTCGTTTACTTTATTTAGTTCAACCTGACCGATCCATAATCCCTGATATGTTTCAGAGTATGCCATTAAAGGAAAAGTTAATAAGCAAAAAAGTAAAAAAAAGGAATTTTTATTCATTGGTTTGCCTTTCTAATTATGTTTATTTTTCAGCCTTGATTGGAACCAAAAAACGATTCCCCATGTCATCAGAAATTTTCACCATGCCTGATACAGATTCACTTTCAATGTCATCTCTCTGAATAGCAATAATAAATTTTTCAGACTGGCCCTGTTCCATTGAAATGGGCTCTGTTTGTGCTTCAAATGGTTGATATTCTTTAATGGTAATCATGGTGTATGAAACAGTTAATAGCGGGACAGTTTCTTCACCTTGAGGATTGGGTAAGGGGGTAACTGTAAATGAGAGTGGATCTGGGGATCGATTGATGATTTCAATCTCCCATTCTGAAATGGTTCTACCAAAATTCAAATAATTGTTTGCTCCTGGAAGATTAATTTCCAGCGGTCCCTCAAATTGTGAACCGCCCTTGCAATACACCCAATAAGCCATTCCTGATTGAATTAATTCCTGGTCAGGTTTTTCAATTGCTTTCCAAATACCATTGGTTAATGAATAAATAGTCAAATCTTGATGGTTTCGTGAACCTGCAAAATATTGGGCAAATGTGGGGGGGGGCAATGGGATC
>PEAL01000324.1 GCA_002753725.1 Deltaproteobacteria bacterium | reverse complement strand
AAAATCTCTCCTAGTTTACTTAATTGAATCTTAAAATAGATATAATTAACTAAATTTATTATCTAAAACTTTACTTTAACACTTATTCAATGCAATTTCAATACAAGCACCTGCTCAAATTATATATAGTGTGATTGAAGATGTTTGTTAAATTTTGAACATAATAAAACTGGCATTATAACTATTAAATAGATGCTCAAGCTATACTATATTTTTTTGTCGCAACTATTGACTCCCGTGAATTGAAAATAATTGCTTCAAGTGTAAGGCTAGGAATTTTAATTTTGACAACACTAAATTAAGGTGCTAAAAAATAACTGTTTTCTTAAATTTGACGTCTCGGTACATAACTTATTAATCCTTAAAATGAAAGAAAACCCATGAAAAAGCTATTTTTTAACTTAATTCGTTTTAGTTCTCTGCTAATGTTCTGCATTTATTTTTTACTGCCAACCGATTCATTTTCTGAAGAAAAGACTCCATATGCCTCCATCGATCACGATAAATCCTCGCCATTTTATAATTATCCAATAAAACATCCTGAAATTCGAAGAAGAGAAGCAGGGCACATCAATGAAGATGGTAGCAGTGTCCGTGGTGGCGTCAGAGGCGGCGTCCGTGGTGGCGTCAGAGGTGGTGTCCGTGGCGGCGTTAGAGGTGGTGTCCGTGGCGGCGTTAGAGCTGGCGTCCGTGGGGGCGTTAGAGCTGGCGTCCGTGGGGGCGTTAGAGGTGGTGTCCGTGGCGGCGTTAGAGGTGGTGTCCGTGGGTACGTTAGAGGTGGTGTCCGTGGGGACGTTAGAGGTGGTGTCCGTGGGGGCGTTAGAGGCGGAGTTAGAGGCGGCGTTCGAGGGGGTGTAAGAGCCGGTAATATTGATGTTATCCATAGCGAAATAATTGAAAAGACAAATAATGAATATGTTGATTTATTAATGAATGATTTTGGTCATGGCTTAACTAATAGTCTGGGTAATAATTTATTAAATATTGATCATCATGAAACAGAAAAGACTGTTGAGCCTTACCCTGATATCCCTGAACGACTGGCACCTCTTGCACCACAACATACTGGATTGACTGTAAAGGAACAGCCAACATTGTATTGGTATATCTCAGGGCCATGGCCCGAAAAGATGGAATTCCGATTAAATATTCCTAAAAAAGCGGATACTATTTTCAAAACAGATATTGATGGACCTGCTAAAGAGGGTATTTATTGTATTAATCTTGCGGATTATGATGTCAAACTCCAGCAGGATATTGAATATGAATGGTTTATTTCAATCATTACTGATGAATCAGAACGATCAGGAGATATCTATGCCAGCGCAACAGTCAAATATATTCCTGCTGATCCTAATTTTTTAGAATCCATACAGAAAATTCCTGAAAATCAAGAATACTTGTTTTATGCACAAAATGGGTTCTGGTATGACTTACAAGAAAATCTGTCTAAATTAATTCAGACAGAAATGCAAAATGAAAGTTTAATAAAGCATCAAAGTCTTCTTTTACAGCAAGTTAAGTTGCCACTGGTTGCTGCGTATGTGAATAAATAAATTAATTTAAAATTTATGAGGTGTCGCCATGTTAAAAAAACCAACGTTATCGTTCATATTTTTATTGGTTATGTTCAATTTTTCTCTTGTTTCTGCAGAAGATCACCCACAAGGCCTTTCACCTGATGCTTCTCTTGGCTCAAAGGTCGAACTTAAAGATACAACTTTTCATATTACAGGTGGATCGTCTGTTGATAAAAACCTGTTTCATAGTTTTGAATCGTTTAATTTACAAGCTGGAGAAAGCGCTATCTTCCATGACACTGGTTTTGAATACAACATAAGCAGAATAACCGGAGCAAATTATTCATGGATTAATGGAAAAATCACCTCTTATGCAGATAACCTGTTTCTTATCAATCCCAATGGATTAATGTTTGGTCCCAATGCATCCCTCGATCTTTCCGGTTCTTTTTATGCCACTACCGCAGATTATATCAATCTCGGGAATGCCAGTGAAAAATTTTATTCAAACCTTTCAGAAAATTCCATACTGACATCAGCAGCGCCTTCTGATTTTGGCTTTCTTGACGACACTATCGCTTCTGTTTCAATTCAGGGAAGCGGTGAAATCACGGAACAAGAATGGAATGAAAATCCCACTGGACTTCATGTAACCGCTGGACATTCTATTTCTCTTATTGGCGGCGATATTGAAATTTCTAATGGAACAAAATATATTGCAGAGATTGTTATTCCCGATCAAGAACCTGAGTATGAGAATAAAGATGGCGTAGCGCTAAAGGCATCGGATGGTCGCATTAATATTGTATCTGTTAAATCTAATGGATCTGTAATCTTGACGGAAGATAATATTTTAACAACATCCACAAAGGGAAATATTAATATCAACGATTCATTGATCGATATCAGTGGAGAAGGCGGTGGAAGTATCTATATTCAAGGTGGACAGTTTGTTGCGAAAAATTCTTGCATTCAATCCATTACAGACGGGGATAAGGCTCCTGGCATAATATCAATACACGCAGATGATATTTTTATTAACGATGGGTCATATCTTGTATCAATGACCCATGGCCTGGGAAAGGGTGCAGATATTTCACTTCAGGCGCTGAATACGATATCATTAATGGGTGAAACCCAAAATATGAGATTTGATGTTAATAATTACGGGTCTGCAATTCTTGCCTATTCTGGAAGTGGGGATTTTCAGGATGAAACATTTGGAGATGCCGGAAATGTTTACATGAATGCTTCGGATATATACCTGACAGATGGTGTGTATCTTTCAAGTAAAGCCTTTGGAACGGGTGATGGGGGGAGTTTCAATTGCAATGCAACACATTCCATGGAAATGAAAGGCGTTGATAGTGATGGTGGATGGAGTAAATTTATCATCAATACCATGGGACAAAATGAGGGATCCGGTAAAGGCGGATCCCTCATTGTAGATGCTGCCAATGTTAATTTTGGTGATGGTATTAAACTGGTCGTCATTACAGATGGTGCTGGTGATGCGGGTGATTTGAATATTAAAGCGACGAACGATGTTCAATTTAGTGGTCTGGCTTCTGATGGATCGGGTGTCGGCATATATATATCGACGTTTGGTACTGGTACTGGCGGTAATATGAACATTCACGGTAACACGATTATATTTACAGATGGCACCAATCTGGATGCCACAGCATTTAGAGAAGGCAATGGCGGAAAGATTACACTGATTGCTGATGAATTGATAAGCTTTCGTGGTCAGAATGATTATGGCGACGGATCGATACTTTTTTCTAATTCCATACCTGAAATTCTGAATGGTGGTTCTGGCGGAGAAATAAATATTCAGAGTAAATATTTAGAAATCCTGGATGGATCAAAAATTGATGTGTGCGCTTATGGTGAGGGACATGGTGGTAATATCAATATCATTGTCACTGAAAATATAACCATCGCTGGCGCGAATGATTTAGGAGGGGCCAGCGGTATTTATTCATCATCCAATCCATATAAAACAAACATTGTTTCTGGTGATGGCGGTCGCATAGATATTCAAGCGCGCAATTTATATATTGATGATGGCGGACAGATAAACGCCAGTTCCATTGCAACGGAAAATATGACCAGTCTCAATGGTGGTGCCATTGAACTGAATATCTCTGATGACATTGTCCTTTCTGGTGTCAATACGTTTGGTGAAAATAGAGATGGTTTTGGATCAGGTATTTATGCAAGAAGCACTGGAAAAAATGCTGGTGAACCTGGATCCATCAAGATAAGGGCCAACAAACTCATCATGAAAGATGGCGCTGTTATTGAAAGCACTGTAAACTCGCAATCATCTGGAACGCTTATTGATATTGACATAACCGATTCCGTTTTAATCACCGGTGATGCTTCACAGATTCAATTGAAAGAGCCGGCTTATTCTCAAAATGCCTATCTCATGGAATTTAGCCCAATTTCATACAATCAGTCTACAAGTGGTATTTTTGCCAGCACTAAAAGTCCTGACAGTGGTGCAGGGGATGCGGGATCAATCAAGCTTACCGCAAAAAGCCTTAGCATATTAAATGGCGGCGCCATCTCAACGTCCAGTTCCGGCCTGGGAAACGCCGGTACAATAAACCTTTATTTAGATTATCTTTTAATAGATAGTGCATCTTCAATTTCTTCAGAGTCTCAGTTTGTTAACTTTTACCCAAAATCATCGCAATCAGAGCGGGATAAAAATATTCTAGTTCTGGGCGATGTTGTTAATGTCTCTGATATGGGGGATGGAAGGGCTGGAAGCTATATCAATTCCGGTACTGGCTTGACTAAACTTACAAAACTTTTTTATGTATCTGATGTGTCAGAACTGAGTGAGCTTGAATCAAAATATGTATTAAATGGTAATGAAATGGCCATTGTTCACAATAATGGAGAAACATTACGTTTTTTTTCTTATAATCCTGCTGAATTCGGGGAATCTGATACAATTGTTTGGTTTCAAATCACAAATAAAAAGTATGAATATGATACAATTAACGACCTTAATGATGTTAAAGATTTTTGGACACTGGATGATTTACCCTATGAAACAGGCGATATTGTCACTGTAAAAGATGCTGGCGATGGCCGTGCCTCAGATTATGTAATGTATGTCTATCAGGATCCTTATTATCTGGATTATTATGGATTGGCGTTTGATCTCAATTATTTTTCCATCAGTAATTTAAATGAACTTGCGTCATTAGGAGATCATTACATTCTTAGAGATGGTGTTGTCGCAACATTGGATCAGACCGATACAAGAGAGGCATCTCAATGGTATTTTTATAATAATCAGTGGATTGAGACCAACAATATTCAAACCGTTGAAAATATCAAAGAACAAAACCTTCTTTCTATTGCTCGTCCGGGTACCATTTGCAGGGTCGATCATTCTGGTGACTTTGTTTATTCCGGCCAAAAATGGGTGCCATTAAATAATGAATATCAGATATCAGCTCTGAATGAAAGAGACGCCCTTGTTGCTCATGAAGGTGATGTTGCGCAGATACTAGAAGCTGATGGAAATATTTCAAGTCGTTTCTTGTTTTCAGATGGAAACTGGATACCTTTTGTAAAAGCAGGAGACGCGGGTAGTATTGATATTCAAGCTAAAAATATTGTTTTGAAAAATAAAAGTGAAATGAATACATCCACTGATGGAATGGGACAGGCAGGCTCCATAAAACTCGGTGCTGATACTTTATCTCTTGAACAGGAAGCGACAATTTTTTCAGATAGTCATTCATCCAAATGGGGCGGGCAGGCAGGAGAGATTACTTTAGATTTAAACGATTCTGTCAGTTTGTTAGATAAAGCTTCTATAACAACATCGGCAGAAAGTGCAGGCGGTGGAAAAATTCACATTTTAGCTGAAGAACAATTGATGGTACTCAATGGAAAAATTGCAAGCAGCGTTCAACGAGGCACCGGACATGGCGGAGATATTGAACTTGAATCAAACACCATTCTTTTAAACCATAGTCAGGTGCAGGCAAATGCTGAAGAAGGCGATGGCGGGGCTATTTTCATAAGAACAGATGCTTATCTTAAATCTTTGGATACTTTAGTGGAGGCTACGTCAAGAAGAGGAAATGATGGCACCGTTAAAGTTGAATCTCCTAAAACGGATCTAAATAAAGAACTGGTTACACTTCCTACCCAATTTATGGATGCAACCAGATGGTTAAAAAGCAGGTGTGAAGCACGGTCAGGCAACTTTGTCAGTAGACTTACCGTTGATGGTCGAGAATCTTCTCCTGCGATCAATGATGATTTACAGGCAGATGAATTATTGACATATGACTATCTTAAAAAGAACAATAAACTTTCTTTTAAAAATTCAACCATCCAAAATCTTTTTGTTGATGGGAAACACTATTTCATCAATGGACAGTATGAAATAGCCTCCAAAAATTTCCAACACATTTTATCCATGCCAAATTTAAATGACTCTACTTTTATTATGGTACTTGAACACCTTGCCTATATCTATCAAAC
>PEAL01000323.1 GCA_002753725.1 Deltaproteobacteria bacterium | reverse complement strand
ATCATGATCTCTCTAACACTGGCGTATAACACAGATCTCTTTAAAAGAGACACCATAGAAAGATGGTTAGGATATTATGAAAAAATTATAGAAGAAATGCTCAAAAATCCTGATCAAAAGATTTCTGAAATTGAACTGTTGTCCCATGCTGAAAAAAATCGTCTGATCGTCGAATTGAATGACAGTGACGCTGCTTTTCCAAAAGATAAAACCATTGTTGACCTTTTCGAGGAGCAGGTAAAGAAAACTCCGAATAATATAGCGGTTATCTATCCAATGAACGACTGTGAAGGTTCTCAAAATATTTCCAGTCTAAAAGATATCCGCCTGACATACAAGGAATTAAACGAACAAGCAGATCAAATTGCTGATTATTTAAGGAAAAAATATCACATTCAGCCGGAAGATCGCGTGGGGTTGTTGTCAGATAGATCGGAACAAATGGTGGTAGGAGCATTGGGAATAATGAAAGCCGGTGCCGCTTATGTTCCGGTAGATGCCTTATATCCACAGGAAAGAATCCAATACATTCTGGAAAACAGCAATTGCAAAGTCATTTTGACCACGAACCATAAAAAACAGAAAGTAGGTCTTTGTAAGTCAGAAAAGATCAAAATCCCAACGAACATGACAATTCCAACTGTTGATATGAATGAAATTAGAAGTCAACATTTCGAAATCAGAAGTAACGACTTAAATGCTACCCGCAAACAATTGGCAGCCAATAATCTGGCATATGTAATTTACACATCAGGCTCAACCGGACTTCCCAAAGGGGTAATGGTGGAGCATCAGAACCTGGTCAATATGGTTGGGGCCTACCGTAAAGCCTACGGACTTGATATGTTCGATGTTCGATTGCTTCAGTTAGCAAGTATGTCCTTTGACGTCTTTGCTGGAGACATGCTTCGCGCACTTATGAATGGTGGACAAATGCTTATCTGTCCCACAGAAACTCGGATTGATCTTGTGGGCCTTTACCATCTGATGGCACGATACCAGGTTAATATTTTTGAATCAACGCCCGCGCTTATTTTGCCGCTGATGGATTATATCTTTGAAAACACGTTGGATATCAGCTTTTTAAAAGTTTTAATCACCAGTTCTGACAGTATTCAGACCAAACATTTTAAGCAACTCATTGAGAGATTTGCCAGAACAGGAATGCGAATTATCAATACCTTTGGCATAACTGAAACAACCATTGATTCCAGTTATTTTGAAATGACAGAGGCCCCCAATATTACGCCCCAGAACGTTCTGTCAAGTGCACTGACACCTATTGGAAGACCTCTTTTACAAAATACCCAATTCTATATTTTCCCTCCTGAACAATGTTCAACTTTAATCTGTACCCCAACGGGTGTGCAAGGTGAACTTTTTATCGGCGGTGCAGGGGTTGCTCGGGGATATTTAAATAATGACACCCTTACCGCAGAACGATTTATCCCCAATCCTTTCAGACCCGGTGAGCGGATGTATAAAACCGGTGATATTGCCCGGTGGCTTTCCAATGGAAATCTTGAGTATTTTGGACGCATGGATAATCAGGTACAGGTGCGAGGGTATCGGGTTGAATTGGAGGAGATTGAAAAACAAATACTGAAGCATGAAAACATAAAAGAGGTCGTTGTGCTTGCCATGGAAATGGAGGAGGGCTTAAAGGATTTAGTGGCTTATGTGGTTTGTCCGGAAGAATCAGAGACTCTCCTCAGTATTGCGGATCTGAGAACCTATCTGACCCAATTTTTATCAGAGTATATGATCCCTGGATTTTTTGTTTTTCTCAAAAAACTCCCGTTGACCCCTAATGGCAAAATAGACCGGAAGGCATTGCCCATCCCTGATAAATCAGAGCGAAGTTTAAGTTCATCCTATGAGCCCCCCCGCACGAATTTGGAAAAGGACCTTGCTCAAATATGGGAAGATGTCTTAGACCGAAAAAGAATAGGGATTCATGATAATTTTTTTGAACTTGGGGGACATAGTATCAAGGTCATTCACATGGTTTCCAAAATTCACACAAAATTGGGAATTTCTGTAAAACTTCAGGATATATTTAGAAGCCCTACGATTGCAGAATTAACGGATAAAATCAAATTGACCTCAGCTACTTTTCTGCAACCGATTCAGCCCCTTGCCCAACAAACATACTATGAACTTTCCAGCACTCAGAAGGGCTTTTGGCTTATTGATCAAATGGACAAAGATGGTATTGCCAACAATATGCATGGAGCATTTCTCTTTGAAGGTGAAATTGACGCAGATGCTTTTGAAAAAGCGATAAAAAATGTCACCGTTCGCCATGAATCTTTTCGTACAGTATTTATAACTGTCAACGGAGAGCCAAAGCAAAAAATTCTTGATGAATCAGATTTTTTTCTTGAAAAAATGGATCTGAGCAATGAGAAAAATCCTGAAAAAAAAGCATATGAATATTACATGAAAGAAGCAGATTCACCTTTTGACTTAGAAAAAGGCCCTCTGTTCAGGATGACACTTCTTAAACTGAATACCATCAAACAGTCGAATAACCAGGTTTCAAAACACGTTCTGTTTTTCAATATTAACCACATTATTTACGATGGCTGGACAGAAGAAATAATTTTTAAAGAAATATCCAACATGTACAGTGCATATCAGCAGGGGAAAAATCTGGAACTTCCCCCCTTGAGGATTCATTACAAGGACTATGCTGCATGGATAAATCAACTTGAAACAAGCGATGCAATGAAACCCCATCAAGAATACTGGCTGAGCAAATTGTCAGATAATTTGCCAGTGCTTGATTTTCCGCTTGATTTTCCGCGTCCTGAGGTTCAAAGGTTCAAAGGAAAATACGCTAAATTTTCTGTGGACAGAAAACTGACGGAAGACATTATCAAATTAACGACCAGCCGTAGCTCAACACTTTTTATGACACTGGTGGGAAGCATCAATACACTTCTTTATTGCCATACATTGCAGAAAGACATTATTGTCGGCGTTCCTGCCACCGGTAGAGTTCATCCTGATCTGGAAAACCAGGCAGGATGTTACCTGAACATGATACCTTTGCGGAATAAATTTGATCACGATGACACATTGAATACAGTATTGAATAAAGTCAGGAAAACCGCTACTGAAGCATATGAACACGAGATATATCCTTACAACAGGCTGGTTGTAGACTTGAATTTGTCCAAAAATATGTCAAGAAACCATTTGTTTGATGTGATCGTTAATGTGGTGAACTTTGAACCTTCTTCGTTAAAACTGGATAATGTCAAAATAAGCCCCTTTGCTGAAGATTCCAGCACAAGCCGTGCAGATCTTGACTTTATTTTTTTGGTTGATGATCAATTAGAACTTACAATTGAATACGATACTGCCCTGTTCAGAGAAGAAACGATTCATAAAATCGGAAATTGTGCAATTGAAATATTAAAAATATTTGCAAATAATATGGATATGACATTAAACCAGATAAAAGATATATTTATGACATCTGAGCAAAAAAATGAAGAACACCATTTTTTGGAATCACTAACAACTATTGATGAAGATTTTTAAATCAATCTGTTTACCTAAATGTTTGTGAACATAGAAAACTTGATAATTACGATAAAAAAATATATACATGTTAGACATCTGAACATTGAAACACCGAGGGAAAAACAATGATTGAAATTCTTGGCATTTTAAATGCCTGTATATATCAAGATGCCTGACAAAGCCATCCGGATGTTCAATTTGCTTTATTATAACCCTTTCTGCTTGAAACAGGAGATTGATGCATGTCACAAACTCTCATCCTGACAGAAAAACCATCGGTTGCACGAGATTTTGCTCGGGCATTGAAGGTCAGCGGTAATCATGATGGCTATATTGAAAACAATATGTATATTATTACATGGGCAGTGGGACATCTTGTTGAACTCAAGAAACCAGAAGATTATGATGCTCGCTGGAAAACATGGAGCATGGAATCTTTGCCCATTATGCCTGTAGCGTTCGAGTACACGCCCATTGCAAGCACTCAAAAGCAATTTTACATTGTTCAACATCTTCTAAAAAAAAATATTAACAAAATTATTATTGCGACAGATGCAGGGCGTGAGGGTGAAGTTATTGCCCGGACCATTTTGCAGTTGTGCAATCGCCTGACCGATAATGCATTATATCGTTTTTGGACCAGCCAGGCATTGACAGAAAGTGTCATTCGTGAGGCTTTAGACCAATGCAAACCCGCCACAGACTATGATCGCTTGTGGAAAGCCGGTCAATCCCGACAAATTGCAGACTGGCTGGTTGGAATGAATGGGTCTCGCGCAGCAACCTTGAAAATGAACGATTTATTCAGTGTTGGACGGGTTCAAACAGCAGTTCTTGCACTGTTGGTTGATCGACGACGCGAACGCGAAAACTTTAAACCTGAAGATTATTGGGTTTTAAAAGCTTTATTTTCCAATTCAAAAGGCACCTGGTGGGGGACATGGTTTCATAAACGACAGACACGAATTTCTACTGAAGCAATCGCTCAGGAAAAAGAAAAAAAAATTGCTGGCCAGGATGGACAGGTTCAATCGGTTAAAAAACAAAAAAAATCTGAACCCCCACCTTTTTTATATGCTTTGACCGATTTGCAGCGTGATGCCAACAATAAATTTGGCTTTTCCGCCCAGCAAACCCTTCAACTGGCTCAAGACCTGTATGAAAAATTTAAGTGCCTCTCCTATCCAAGAACCGACTCACATGTTCTTGGTTCCAAAAATGTAGATCTGGTAAAAACAACCATTGACACCCTTTCAAACACATATGCTGAAATGTTTGAAGGTGTTCAACCCAAACGGGTCAGTAATACGTACAAACGGGTGTTTAATGATGCTAAATTAACAGATCATCATGCTTTGATGCCCCTTACCCCCCTGCCTTCAAGAGCCTCGCAGGATCATCAAAAAATATACATGCTGGTATTGAAACGCTTTGCTCAGGCGTTTCATGCGGATTGTCGTTTTGAGCAAACAGAAATTATTACCATTGTTTGTGATGAAACCTTTCGAACCAAAGGAAAAGTTATCCTGGTTCCTGGATGGCGCATTCTTGAAACCACCGATACCAGCCCCCAAAAACGCAAAGCCTCTGAAGATTCTGAAGATGAAGAAGATCAGGCGCAACTTCCACCTCTTGAAAAAGATGACCCGGCCCATGTGGAAGAAACAAACTGTTTAAAAAAACAAACAAAACCACCTCCTGAATACACCGAGGCAACCTTGCTTCGAGATATGACCAACCCGGGGCGATATGTAACTGAGGATGAACTGAAAAAAATTTATCGCGGTGATCTGGGCCTGGGTACGCAATCGACGCGCGCACAAACCATTGAAACATTGTTGTCCAGAAAATATATTGCTCGAAAAAAACGACAGGTGATTGCAACAGACAAAGGATGTTTATTGATTGAAACCTTGCGACAGTTTAACATGACCCAAAAGCTGACATCCCCAGAAGAAACCGCCCGATGGGAAATGCAGCTTGAGGATATCGCCCAGGGAAAGGGGTCAGATTTGGAATTTTTAGAGGGCATCAAGCAATTTGTGATTCAGTCTATTGACGAATTCAAAACCCATACCATCAAGATCGATCAAAGCAAGCTGGGTGAGTGCCCAAAATGTGGTGGCAATATCATCAAAGGCCGCGTGGACTATGGATGTGCCAACTGGCGACAATCCGATGGTGCATGCACGGTTGTGCTTCGCTCGACAGTCAATGGACGATCCATTACACCTCATATGATTCGAACCCTTTTGACAGAAAAATCCATCGGCCCTTATGCCTTTTCAAACAACACGCCTGAATATGGAATAATTCAACTAAAAAAAACAGATGACCAATGGGAATTGACAGTAAAAGCATCTTCAAAAAAGCCCAAAAAAGCATCAAAACATGCCCTTTCAGAATGTCCGGCTTGTGGTGGTGATGTGATTGAAACCCCAAAAGCCTATGGTTGTGCTAACTGGAAAGATAGTGATGGCGGATGCAAATTCAAAATTTGGAAAACAATTGCCAAAAGAGAGATTACACCCGACG
>PEAL01000322.1 GCA_002753725.1 Deltaproteobacteria bacterium | reverse complement strand
CAACAATTTTCAACAGTTTTAACCGGTAATGAATTTTTCCTGATGGATCATGTGGTAGATGGTCAGAAAACATTGCCAGGTGTTGCATATCTGGAAATGGCACTTGCAGCATGTAGACAATCAACAAAAAAATCTTATTCTGAAATCGCTGATATTGTATGGATACAACCAATTAGGATCGCAGATACACCGCAGCAGATAGTCATCCAACTCTATCCATCAAAAGATCATATCGATTTTCAAATCAAGCGCAATCTTTTTGAAAATCAAGACCAGTTATGCACACAAGGAAAACTCATTGCTAAAAATATCCCCCCTCAACAATCAATTAATATCCATGAAATCCAATCCCGCTGTTCACGCACAATAGAAACCAAAGAAATTTACGAAAAATTTCAGCAAGGTGGATATCAATATGGAAAGACATTTAAACTTATTAATAAACTGTATATGGGAGATAATGAAGCCCTGTCATTATTAATATTACCGGAAGAAACAAAGTCAGATTTTAATCAATATCTGCTGCATCCTTCCTTGATGGATGCAGCATTGCAAACCACCTCAGGAATACTGAGCTTAAAATTATCGGATAATGTTTTTATGCCATTTTCAATAGGCAAAGTGTTTTATTACAAATCCATACCATTATCCAGTTTTGCACATGCATCCATGAAAACGCATTCAGAATCAATAACTTTCGATATTTCAATCATGGATCAGGCAGGTAATGTATGTATACAAATAATTGATTTTATAATAAGACCCATTCCAAAACAAGAACACCCTGAAATAATATACTTTCAACCTGAATGGCAGCAACAAGACATCGACCTGATTGAAAATCCAATCAATGAAAAAGTTCTGTTTTTTGCCAATACAAATATGGAAGGGTTCAAAAAAATATGTCCAAATCATATTGCTGTTAATGCGGGTAAGTCATTTGAGCAGATATCAGAAACGCATTATTGTATTAATTTGGAAAATGAAAAGGATTATCAACGCCTTTTTGATCAACTCGACCCGCTTCCAAGATATATCATTCATCTTTTATCTGATAAATTATTTGAACAAAATAATGAAAGTATTAAAAAAAGTATATCTCATGGTTTAATTTCATTGGTTTATATCAGCAAAGCATTACTAAAAAAAGAGCTGTCGGAAACAGTTCAAATAATTTATGCCTATCCATCAAACCAACCCTTATACGAAGCGGTTTCAGGTTATGCAAAAACACTTGCGTTAGAAAGTGCATACGTTCAACTCAAAACAGTTCGCATAGATAATATTTTTGAAAGGGCGCAGGAGATATTATCTGAATGTCAGATAAGCGATGCTCTTGAAATTAATTATACTAAAGGCATACGACAGATTAAAAAATTAACTGAGGTTTTTGATATTGAACACCGTAAATTCAAGCTAAAGGAAAATGGTGTTTATCTTATTACCGGCGGTTTGGGGGGATTAGGACTTGTTTTTGCAAAATTTATTACGTCACAGGTTAAATCCACAATAGTCCTTTGTGGCCGAAAAGCATCTCCTGATAAAGATCAGCAAAAAATAATTGACGTTAATAATGACAATATTCATTATTTTCAATCTGATATAACTGTTAAAGAAAACGTATTCGATTTAATTTCATGGGTAAAAGCTCAGTTTGGCCAGCTTGATGGCATAATTCATAGTGCCGGAATAATTAGAGATGCCTATATTGCCAATAAAGATATACAAGATGTGTATTCAGTTATAGCGCCAAAAGTTTTTGGAACCATTTACCTTAATGAAGCTACTTTAAATGAAAGTCTAGATTTTTTTGTGTTATTCTCATCAACGTCCGCAGTCATTGGCAATATAGGACAATGCGATTATGTCTATGCCAATGCATTCATGGATTGTTATTCCTATTTGCAACATCAAAAAGGTAAGCCATTTGTCTCCATTAACTGGCCGCTATGGCAGGAAGGGGGAATGCAAGTTGATTCAGAAACGATCCATTTACTATCCAAAACAACAGGTCTTTCTCCCATGCCAACTCAATCAGGAGCACAGGTATTTATGCTTGCCCTTTCAAAAAATATCCCTCAATTGATTGTTTCTTATGGCAAAGCATCAAGAATCAAACGATGGTTTAATCATCAAAAAATGAGAACAAAAACAACCACACCTCGCCAACTCTCAGATATGGAATCCTTGCAAAAAAATCTGACCCAAACCCTCTGTCATATAATTTCTAATATTTTAAAAGTAGATAATGATATTTTGGATATTAATGATGATCTATCTGAATATGGCTTTGATTCAATATCTTATAATGTTCTCGCCAATCAAATTAATGAAGAATTTAATTTGGAGGTTATGCCATCAGTCTTTTTTAACTATCCTTCTATTGCAGCTTTAACAAACTATTTGATTAACAATGAACACAAAATCATTCAACAAATTCTTGATAAAACAATGAATAGGGAGCAACCCGATATTTCAGATATTGATGTTTGTAGCGATCAAACGCTAAGAATTCGCTTTATGCCAGAGCTACAAGAAATGAAGCAATTAAAAATCCATAGATCATCTTCAACACAACAGGCCTTGTGGTTTATTCATCAACTGGCTGAAAATAATACAGCTTATCATATTGGCATTGCATTGAATATTCATTCCCATGTGAATATCCCCGCACTGAAACAAAGTTTTCAAGCATTGCTTGATCGTCATGAATCCCTTCGTACAACTTTTGATTATAAAGATAACAAGCCTGTTCAGGTTATACATGATTATCAACCGATTTATTTTCAGACACATGATGTATCAGCGCTAACAATACATGACATTCATCAAAAGGTAATTCAAACATTTCATACGCCTTTTGATCTGGCAGAAGCTCCTTTGTTTCGTGTTCATGCATTTATTCAACACAAAACATCTTGTGCAATCTTGATAACCATGCATCATATTATTAGCGATGGATGGTCATTATGGATGTTGCTTGATGAATTTAAAAAAATATATTCCGCCATATTGTCAAAACAAACAGTTATATTGCCTGATATTACTTATTCATATAATGATTTTGTGAATATGGAATTTGAAATACTTAACAGCCAAAAAGGTCAGACTCTTGAATCATACTGGTTAAAACAATTGGAAGGTCCATTGCCTGTCACAAATCTCCCAATGGATTTTACAAGACCATCTCAGCAAACGTATGAAGGCGCATCTATTCCTTTTGTATTACCTGAAACATTCGTCAGGCAACTAAAAACGATTGCTCAGGATCATTCAAGCAGTCTTTTTATGGTTGTTTTATCTGCGTTCAAAATTTTGCTGCATCGTTATACAGGTCAAAGAGATATCATCGTTGGCACGCCTGCAAGTCGCCGCAACAATCAAGCTTTGAACAATACATGTGGATATTTTGTCAATCCGATTGTATTGAGAACTAAAATTAGCCCATCAGATGATATATCACACATTCTTTCGAATGTACGTCAAACTGTTATCAATGCCCTGGATCATCAGAGCTATCCATTTCCCAAACTTGTAGAAAAAATTCAGCCGCATCGGGATGCTTCAATGTCCCCAATATTTCAAATTATGTTTGCCTTCCAGCAATTTCAAAACTCAAAAGATATTGCTGGTTTACTAATCGTTCAAGATCAACCCGTTACATTTGGTGATTTTAAAGTTACCCCAATTGCGCTCCCGCAAGAAGAAGGTCAGTTTGATTTGTTCATCGATATGCTGGAGTGTGACAATCAATTATATGGCAGTCTAAAATATAACACTGATTTATTTACACATCAAAGCATTGAACGCTTTCTTGATCATTTTAAAAGAATAATTGAATTATTTCCAGAATACATGGATTGTAAACTTTCTAAGTTACCCTTATTCACTCAGGAAAAACTGCAAGAGATAGTGCATAACTGGAATCAGACCCAATCCGAGTATCCAAATGATGAATGCATTCATCGTTTATTCGAAAAACAGGCCAATCAATCGCCAGACAACATTGCAGTCGTGTATCAAAACCAGACAATAACATATCGTGAGTTGAATGAAAAGGCAGGTGGCATTGCCAATCATCTTAAAGAAGCAGGCGCAGGTGTCGGAAAAATGGTGGGTATCTGCATCAATAGGTCTATTGACATGATTGCCGGTTTACTGGCAATCATGAAAACTGGCGGCGCTTACGTTCCTTTAGATCCAACCTTTCCTGAACAACGTTTGCAAAGCATTCTTTCTGAGAGTAATGCTGATATTCTACTCGGCACAGCCAATTTGTTGGATAAATTTGCATCTTTTTCAGGTAAGAAAATTTCAGTAGATGATCATATTAAAGAGCCTTCATCAGATATCAATGTGGCCATAAATGCAGATCAACGTATGTATGTGATGTTTACATCAGGTTCCACAGGTAAGCCTAAAGGTGTTCAGATTACGCATCAAAATGTTGTTAATTTTCTTTTTGCCATGCAGGAGAAACCTGGAATCAATCAAAATGATCGATTACTTGCAGTAACAACCTTTGCTTTTGATATTTCAGTTCTGGAATTGTTCTTACCCCTTATTGCTGGCGCAAAACTGATTATTGCCTCTCAAGATGAAGTTGCTGATGCTTTTAAACTTCAACGACTGATCAGAAGACACGACATTACAATCATGCAGGCTACACCAGCGACATGGAAACTGCTTCAACAAAACAACTGGCAGGGCAGTCCATCACTTACAGCCTTATGCGGCGGTGAACCATTGCCTGAATCTCTGGCAAGATATTTATGTGATAAAACCAAATGTCTATGGAATATGTTTGGGCCAACAGAAACAACAATTTGGTCAACAATGGATATAATAGAAAAAGATAAACAAATATCAATTGGCTATCCCATAAACAATACCCAAACCTACATTCTGGATGACAATTTACAACCTGTGCCCATAGGAGTGAATGGTTTACTTTATATTGGCGGTGATGGAGTATCACTGGGGTATCTCAATCAACCTGAATTGACACATGAAAAATTTATTGCCAATCCATTTATTCCGAACACCATTATTTACAATACTGGCGATCTTGCCAGATATTTGCCTGATGGACGCATCTTGCATTCAGGGCGTATTGATAATCAGGCCAAAATCAGAGGATACCGAATAGAATTGGGAGAAATCGAATCTGCTTTGGCTAAGCATCCTTTAATCAAAGAAGTTGTTGTAAATATAATAGAAAATCAGTATCAGGATAAAGAGCTTTCCGCATATATAGTATTAAAATCAGGCAGTAAAAAACAGCAAGAGAAAGTATTTCGCAACTATCTGAATCAAATACTTCCCGATTACATGATCCCTTCCTATTTTACAACAATGGACAAATTTCCTTTAACACCCAATGGAAAGATCGACCGAAATTGTTTGCCGCAACCGGTTCGAACAGGAAGCCGAACACGCTTGAATTATAACACTGAAAATGAAGCACAATTAACAAAAATTTGGGAAAAGGTTCTTTCTGCAAAACAAATTGGTTTGGATGATAACTTTTTTCGATTAGGAGGAAATTCGTTACTGGCTGTTCGATTGATTAAGGATATAAACGAAAATTTTAATCTGAATTTACCTGTAACAACACTTTTTCAGTATCCAACCATTTTAAAACTGATCACAGTGATTGAACCAGAAACTCATGAAAAATCACATGAAAATAATGATCAGAAAATATTCATTAAACCTATCAATGAAGACATTGCCATCATTGGCATGAGTGCCATTTTTCCTCAGTCTGAAAACATGGATATCTTTTGGCAGCATCTTGAAAATAAAGATGATTTAATTACTGAAGTGCCCATTGAACGTTGGAACAAAAATAATTTTCCTGAATTTTTAGCAGCACACTGGGGCGGATTTATTGATGATTTTGATCAATTTGATCCACTATTTTTTAACATATCCCCAAGAGAAGCAAAATGGATGGCACCTACACAAAGATTATTGCTTCAAACAGTCTGGAAAACAATTGAAGATGCAGGCTATAAAGCCTCAACACTTTCTGGCAGTAACACAGGTGTGTTTATCGGTTATACTGGATCAGACTACAGTGATGGTGTTAAAAAT
>PEAL01000321.1 GCA_002753725.1 Deltaproteobacteria bacterium | reverse complement strand
GGCTTTTCAAGTTATATGCTGACACTCGTGATGGTATGACTTCAAAAGGCACATGGGTCAACAATTTTTTCAACTGTCGTCGAACGTAAGGCTTCATCCTGTGAATCATTGACCACATTTTCAGGGCTGTCTGATACTTGGTGTAACCCGCAAATAGTTCATCTCCACCATCAGCAGAAAGGGCAACGGTCACCTGCTGTCTTGCCATGCGGCTGACCAGAATACTCGGAATCGCCGAGCTGTCGCCAAAAGGTTCATCATAAATTTCTGGAAGCTGCGGGATGATATTCAAAGCATCGGTGGGGGTGCAAATGTATTCAGTGTGTTCACATTCCAAGTATCTGGCAATTGCGCGCGCTTGCGGGGCCTCGTTGAATGTATCTTCATTGAATCCAATGGTGAATGTTTTAATAGGAGCAGATAAATGTTTTTGAAGAATGGCAGCAACGCTTGTGCTATCATATCCGCCACTTAAAAAAATTCCCACCGGAACATCGGCAATCATTCGATATTTAAATGCTGAGATCAACCGCTGTTCAATTTCTTGCAGGGCTTCATCAAAGGAAATGTCCAGAGGGGGTAACATGTAACTGTCAAGAACATCCCAATATTTGATTTCTTTCACAGAACGGGTGTCTATGTCAATTTCCAGATAATGACCGGGTTTTACTTTATGAGTATGCTCAAAAATTGTATGAGGTGCAGGAATATAGCCCCATTTCAGATATGCTGACAGGCCATTCGAGTGAATGGTTTTTGAAAAAGCAGGGTGTTCGTGAAAAGATTTTAGCTCTGATGAAAAAAGGAAGCATCCATGATGCCAATAATAATATAAAGGCTTGACCCCTGTACGATCTCTGCACAATATTAATTTATTACGATGTTCATCCAGGATAACAAAGGCGAACATTCCTCGAAACTGTTGAACAGCATCCATCCCCCATTGACAATAAGCGTTTAAAATGACTTCTGTATCGGATTGAGAGATAAAAGACATATTATGATAATGGATCAAGGTCTGTTGGATTTCTAAAAAATTATAAACTTCTCCATTGAAAATAATATGGCAGCGATTGTCAGATGTATGCATGGGCTGCCTTCCCAATGCGGATAAATCCAGGATGGACAGACGACGATGTCCCAATCCAATGGTGCAATGGGAGTGTTGAAAAAGATCATACCCTTTATCGTCTGGTCCGCGATGAGCCAAGACATCGGTCATTTTTTTCAATGTGTTACGATCAGAGCGACGAGAAAAATCACAAAAGCCAGCAATACCACACATTTTTTTGCGTACTCCTTATCGTAAACAATCTAAAAAAATTTCAAGCGTCATTGTGAATGGCGCTTGAAATTATTAAGAAGATATCATGCTTTTTACGTTCTGTTTTCAGGTCGTAAGGATCGAACAGCCACGCCAGCCTGCCACATTTCTGAATTTTTAATGACATCCAGCTCTTTTTGAAGATTTTTTCGATAATCTGGATTGCTATTGACTCTTAAAACAATTTCTGTTTCGTTGCCAGAAATGACACTCTGGTATAATTCATCAAATACAGGTTCAACCGCTTTTTTAAATTTGGGTGCCCAATCCAGTGCACCTCTTTGAGCTGTGGTGCTGCAATTGCCATACATCCAATCCATACCATTTTCTGCAACCAGACGAATCAAACTTTGTGTCAATTCTTCAACAGTTTCATTGAATGCCTCACTGGGTGAATGACCATGTTTTCTTAACAGATTATATTGTGCTTCCATAACACCCGCCAAACATCCCATCAAAACGCCCCGTTCGCCTGTTAAATCAGAATAGACTTCTTTTTCAAAGGTTGTTGGAAAAAGATAACCCGATCCAATGGCAATACCAATGGCTTTTGTGCGTTCTTCTGCTCTTCCTGTATAGTCTTGAAAGACAGCAAAGCTGGAATTAATGCCGCTTCCTGCCAGAAAGTTTCTTCGAACTGTTTTTCCGGAGCCTTTTGGAGCAACCAGGATAACATCAACGTTTTCTGGCGGTATAATATGGGTCTGATCTTTGTATACAATGCCAAATCCATGTGAAAAGTATAAAGCATCGCCAGGGTTTAGACAGGCTTTAATTGCTGGCCAGCAAGAAACCTGTCCAGCATCGGATAATAAATATTTGACAATGGTTGCACGCCTGGCAGCTTCTTCAATGGGGAATAGTGTTTGGCCTGGAATAAAGCCATCAGCAATGGCCTTTTCCCAGGAAGCACCACCTTCACGCTGTCCAATAATGACGTCAATGCCATTATCTTTCATATTGAGTGCCTGTCCAGGGCCTTGAACGCCATACCCCAATACGGCTACGGTTTCATTTTTCAATGTTTTTCTGGCCATATCCAATGTAAATTCTTCTGATGTGACCACATCCTCAAGGGTACCACCAAAATTAATTTTTGCCATATGATTACTCCTTTGATTTCAAATATAAATTAGTAAAAAAAATATTATTATGCCGATTCCCTTGCAAGTGCAATGGTTCCGGTTCTTGCTATTTCCTTAATTCCCATGGGTCGAAGAAGGTTGAGAATCGCATTTATTTTTCCTTCATCGCCAGTGACTTCAATGGTATAATGCTCAGGGCCGACATCCACGGCCTTACATCGAAAAATATCCACAATGCGTAAAATTTCAGCACGAAAATTAGGTTTTGCTGTGACTTTGATCAGCAGCATTTCTCTATAAATCGATGGTTTATCTTTATAGTCAATCACTTTTATGACGTTAATCAGCTTATTGAGTTGTTTTTGTATTTGTTCCAGAATCATGTCATCCCCCTCGGTGACAAGAGTGATGCGTGAAACACCCGGGTTCTTTGTTTCTGCAACGCAAAGGCTTTCGATATTAAACCCGCGTCCGCTGAATAAACCGGATATTCGAGACAAAACGCCGGGTTTATTATCCACCAGCAGGGAAAGAATACGTTTTTCCATTGTTATGATATCCTCATATTAATGCCCTTTTTAAACAAGCAGCATCTCAGTAATTGGTGCGCCTGCCGGAACCATCGGGTAGACGCATTCTTCTTGTTCAACTCTAAAATCCATAATGACAGGTCCATTGGTTTCAAGGCCCTTTTGAAGAATGGGAACAACGTCTTCCGGTCGGGTGGCTCGAAATCCTGTTGCACCAAAAGCCTCAGCCAGTTTAACAAAATCCGGTGCGCATGTCATATTGGTCCATACATATTTCTTTTGATAGAACAATTCTTGCCATTGTCTCACCATTCCCAAATACTGGTTGTTTAGAATAACAACTTTCACCGGAAGATTAAATTGAACAGCTGTTGCAAGTTCCTGAATATTCATTTGAATACTGCCATCACCGGCAATATCGACCACCATTTTATCTGGACAGGCCACCTGCGCACCAATGGCAGCCGGCAAACCAAATCCCATGCATCCCAGACCACCAGAGGTGATAAATCTGTTGGGCTGATTAAAATGATAATATTGCGCTGCCCACATCTGATTTTGTCCGACCTCTGTGGTAATGATCGCATCACCATGGGTCAATTCAAAGAGTTTTTCAATAACATATTGAGGTTTGATAATATCTTTCTGGTCATATGCCAATCGCTGATCCATTCGCCATTCATAAATCTGTTGAAGCCAGCTGGCGCGCCTTTTTTCAATATTTCCAAGATCTTCTTTTTGAAGAATGTCATTCAATTGTGTCAGCGTTCTTTGACAGTCTCCAACCACCGGTACATTGACATGAATATTTTTTCGTATGGATGTGGGATCAATATCAATATGAACAATATTCGCCTGTGATGCAAAAGCATCGGTCTTTCCTGTGACCCGATCATCAAAGCGAACACCAACAGCAATCATCAAATCGCATGAAGCGGTTGACATGTTTGCCCGATAGGTCCCATGCATACCAATCATACCCAACCACAAAGGGTCATTTCCAGGAAAAGCCCCAAGTCCCATCAATGATGTGGTTACGGGGATATGTAACATTTTTGCCAGTTTTATAAGCTCTCCTGATGCACCCGATAAAATGATTCCGCCTCCGGCAAAAATCATGGGTCTTTCTGCTTTTTTCAACAGTGAAACAACGCGCTTGAGCTGTTTAATATTGGGGTCATAGGTTGGTTTATAAGATACGATATTTATGGGGGATGGTTTTTTATAGTTTATTTTTGTATTGATAATATCTTTTGGCAGATCCACCAGAACAGGTCCAGGTCTTCCAGATGTTGCAATATAAAAGGCTTCTTTTACTGTTTGTGCAATATCTTCGGTACGCTGAACCAGGTAGTTATGTTTTGTACAGGGCCGGGTGATACCAACGATATCAACTTCCTGAAAAGCATCATTCCCTATCAGTTGTCTTGGAACCTGACCGGTGAGAACAACAATGGGAATAGAATCGCAATAGGCTGAAGCAATACCTGTAACCGTATTCGTAGCCCCTGGCCCTGACGTGACCAGACTGACACCGACGGTATGTTTTGCTCGTGCAAATCCATCGGCTGCGTGAACAGCCGCCTGTTCATGACGAACGAGAATATGGCGTATATCTGTTTGAGCCAGTGCATCATAAATGTCCAGCACGGCCCCCCCTGGATAGCCAAAAATCGTATCAACGCCTTCTTCCTTCAACGTCTTCATTAATATTTGACCGCCTGATAGTTTGATAATGCCACCTCCGTTTCATTGAAAAAAAAAACCGTTATCAGGCAAGCTGATAACGGTTTGAAAATTTTTTTAAATTATTATCTGAAACCTTTTATCAGCCAGCTTTTTCGAAAAAAGATAGCAATCGCGCCCATACGAGGAGGACAAATAGCTGATAAATATTATTCATAAGAAAAGTTCCTTGTTTATGTAAAAATGAGCGATTCGTAACAGGTCATAAGGTTATTGTCAATATAAAAATATGCAATACTTCCAGGATTATTTTCTAAAGCATTTCTAAACGTCTACGCGCCTGTACAAAAAGAATTTAAGGGGCTGTCCAGTGTTGGGGGGAATGATAGTTTTTAAAGATCAATCGTTTTTAAAGATCAATTGAATAATCGAATATGTTGCAAAAATAGATCGAAAAAGGTATAAGACTATCAATATGGCTGTATTAAAAAAAATTTGACGACTTGATTGAAAGGAGGTTTTTTTTGTTTTTAACTAATCGAGATTCATTATTAATTATGTTTTTTTCTGTTTCATTGATTTTGGGGTTTATCTTCCCTTGCTTTTTAGTTGCTGAATCTCAAGATTTTTTGTTTTCAAATCTTAAACAGCGTCTGATAAAAGATGGTTTTGATGCAAGAATGATCAATCGTTTATATGATGAACCGGAAGTTTATTTTGATGTAAAAAGTATCTCTGGTTATTTTCAACATAACGAAGCTAAGCTAAATTACGATCAATTTCATCGTCCCAAAAACATAGAAAAGGCAAAAAGATATCTCATAACGCATGTAACATCACTGGAACGAGTTGAAAAAGAATATCGCGTGGACAAAGAAATCATCGTTGCTATAATGCTTGTGGAGACGAGGCTTGGCGGGTTCACGGGTGTCAGTCGCGTGCTGAACGTGTTTTCCACCATGGCAGCTTTGAAAACTGAAGCTCCCAGGGAAAACTTGTGGGAACAAATACCTCCTGAAAAACGTATGAAAAAAAGTGCCTTTAAAAACAAGGCCCATCAAAAAGCAGATTGGGCATATAAAGAACTCAAGGCATTTTTGACATATACAACAAGTCAAAAGCTTTTGCCATTGGAAATTCGCGGCTCTTATGCAGGCGCTATTGGTCTTGCCCAGTTTATTCCATCAAGTATTCTTTCATTCGCAAAAGATGGGAACAAAAACGGCCAAATCAATTTATTCGAACATGAAGATGCCATCGAAAGCATTGCAAACTATTTAAAAAGTTTTGGATGGAAAACAGGTATCAATCGAAAAGATGCGTCAAAGGTTCTCTATCATTATAATCATAGCAATTATTATGTTAATGAATTATTAACAATATCTGATTTATTAAAATAATAATGTATCGTTATATAGTGGCACATTATTTTCTTCTGATTATATCGGATTTTGGGGAGTAATGAAAACAGATAGTTTGCTAATAAAGCACTTTAAGTCCC
>PEAL01000049.1 GCA_002753725.1 Deltaproteobacteria bacterium | reverse complement strand
AAAAAAAAATTACATTCCCATTTCAATCTGAAACGAACGTTTACAAATAGACCCTTTCCGGCAGTTATCCCGATGAATGGTTCGTTCATAAAAATCCACCTGGCCTTTTTGGCTGATGAGCAAAACAGATTGAGATCGTGTCCCATAAAAAGGATCAGCGATAAAAACAGGTGATAGCAATCGTTCCCATTCTAATGATACGCCTGTTTTGGGCAGCAAACTATCGTTGGGATGTGATTTGTCAGAAAGCAACATGAAAAAAGGTTTGATTTCCAGCGGGCTGTCTTGTTTAAGAATATCTGCTAACGACTGTTTTCCTTTTTTAACTTTTGGCCAGGGCACGTTTAAAAAATTATTACTCAAACCATAAAGACCTGAAGTGACCGCCTCATGGTCGGTTTTACAATTGGAAAAATAAAAAAGTTGATTCATATCTCCCATAAGAAGATTGAACCCGCTATAAGTGGATGCTACAGGCTTAATTTTTTCGATATAAGCCAAAGGAGAATCCTTACCCAATAGATAATCTTTAACCAATTGTCCCCGGCTGGGAGAATTTTCTTTGATAACCGCAAAGCTTCGAAAGTTGGTGATAGCAGCAAATCGACCCGTACGTGTGATTCCCATCCAGGTACCGCCATTTTGAAGATCCCGACCGGCAAGAACCGATGGAGCATCTTCCCAGAAATTTAACGCTTCTGTTGGCCGGTCTCTGAATTCATCCCGATTGGACACAAGAATTAAATCGTAGAGCGGGTGGTTTTTATATGAAAAAAGAATTAAGCACATTTGAAAAGCCTTTCAGCGCTTGTTATATAAATCTTTCGAGATCGCTCTTAACTTACGAATATCTCCTACACGAAGCGTAATTTTTTTGCGATCAAAATATTCAATGAGTGGGATGGAATATTTTCTGGAAACATGGGTTAAGTTTTTAAAATCTTGTGGCGTGAGAGTTTCATTGGCTTGAAGATACTCAATCAATTGTTTTTCAAGGGCGTTGAGGAGGTGTTGACAGACAGCAATATTTTGAGAAATTCTAATAATCTGGTTTTCATTTTCCAAAAAGGTCAGAAGAGTTTCAACCTGCTGTTGTTCAAGATTGAATTGTTGAGATATCTCTTTTAATGAAGGAGATGCAAGGCCTGAGGTCTTTAATAAATCATAAACCTTGTCTTTCATTTGAAGCATATCATCCGACAAATTGGCGTGATGGCTGGACATAAAAACAAATTCCTGATGCACCTGAATGTGATTCATTTCAAGGAGCCGATCAATTAAGATTTGAAAGAGAGCTGTTGGAAATGTATTTGGAAAACGACTTTTCAACTCTTGGCGCGGCATTCCGGTCCGATGGGGGAACGTTTCGTGATACGATTGAAGTCTTTCGCAGATTATTTTTTCCCAAAGGCTGAGGGTTTCTTGATGGATATAGCGGACCGGTTCGGTATCCAGCAGCAAAATCATTTTTTGATTGGCCAGATCCTTTAAATATTTTTTCAGGCTTGAATCGTCCAATGCTGTACACTGCGTCAGTCGGGAAAGCGTTATTCCTGAATAACCTGATTTTTGTATGTGAATGGACAGACAGGTCACATCATCTGCCATTCCCAGGCGTTGCATATCAGAAATAATTTCTGGTTTGAATCGCTTGCGTTTGGGCGCAAGGGGATGAATAATAACACCGCCGCCAATGGTTTGAACCGGTGAATATTGACGCAGCACAAAACGATCCCCTCGCATCACGCATAATGGATGCTCAAATCTAATTTGAGCAAAGGTTTCTACGCCAGGTAAAAGGCTTTCACGATCTAATAAAAAAACATGAGCTGGCATTTCTGATGATCCTGTATGAAATCTAACTTTAGAGCGGAATTCCAGTGGCCGTTCATTGTTGGTTAAATATTGAAACTGAACATCAATCATGTATGTGGGCTGAAGGCTATCAGGATGTGACAGGATATCGCCCCGACTGATTTCTCCTCGATCGATTCCTTGAAGATTGATCGCACACCGCATTCCTGCGTGTGATGATTGCACCTTGGTTTGATGATTTTGAAGCCCTCGAACTTTAGCTATTTTTTTCGATGGATACAGCATCACTGCGTCTCCAGCATACACCTGCCCCGAAAGTTGGGTGCCAGTGACCACAGCACCAAAGCCTTTCATATTAAACACACGATCAATGGGGAGTCTGAAAAGGTTGGTGCTATTTTTGGGTGTTGTTGCCTTGCAGAATTCACGAAGGAGTGACAGTACATCGCTCAGTCCCTGGCCGGTCCGACTGGAACAAGGGAGGATGGGTGCATTTTCAAGAAAAGTTCCCTGAACACAGTCGGCAATATCTTCAGTAACCAATTCTAAAAAATCATCATCCACCAAATCCATTTTGGTGACCACAATCATGCCTTTTTGAACATTCAATAACTGACAGATATCCAAATGTTCACGGGTTTGCGGCATAACCCCTTCATCAGCAGCAATAACCATGCAGACAATATCCATACCTGCCGCACCCGCAACCATATGACGAACAAATCGTTCATGCCCGGGAACATCGACAATGCCAACGTGGATATTATCATCCAGTTGTAAAGGGGCAAATCCCAGTTCAATGGTAATGCCACGCTGTTTTTCTTCTTTCAGTCGATCTGTATCAATTCCTGTCAAGGCTTTTACAAGAGCTGTTTTTCCATGATCGATATGACCGGAGGTACCTAAAATAATTGTTTTCATAATTGACAATCCAATATTGAGCAAGAGATCCTTTAACTGTAAACGATGCATTGTCAATTCGTCAGGACGCATTGTGACTATTGAAACTTGCTGATGCTCTCTTTATATACAGAATAAAAGGATTCGTTTTCTTTGACAGCCTGCTGAACAACGGTTTTAAATTCAGGTGTTTGGTTTCGATTGACAATGAGGTTTACACTTTGACAGTAAGCCCCCATATGATCATTGGTTCGATAGGTATCAGATACCCAGGCCACAAAGAGATTCCGTCGCGATGACATGGGTAACAATTTTAAATAGCTAAGAATATGATCATTTTCATTGGCCTGAAGGTCAAAGGTTTCATCAATAACAGCAATATTAAAGGGATGAAACCGGATCATCTTCATGGCATCCTTGCTATTTTTTGCTTGAACCGTTTTATAACCGATCTTGGTTAAATCCTGAATGATGGATTGGCCGTCGTTTGAAGGAAGACAGACCAAAGCTGTCTGTTCATCACCGAGAACTTCAAAAGGAAGTTCAAAGGCTTCCATATCATTCATGGGAGGATCGATCAATATTTCTTTTGGTTTGCCTTGTATATGAATTTTTTTCTTACATTTGGGGCAGGCAATATGAATAGCTTTGTTTTCAGGAATTTTTTCATCAGCAATACGAAACTTGCCTTTACACTCCTGACAAATAATTTGCATTAGTTCTTTCCCTCTCTTTGTTCAGCCAGATATTTATCATATGACTGCTGCGCTTTTTTAAGAAAAAGGCGCACGTCTTTGACAATTATTTTGGTAGAATTAGAATATCTGGGATCACTGGGTTCTTCAATATCAATCAGATGCATGGATCTCAACTGAAGCAGAATTTTTTTGACCCTTTTGGTGATTTCACCCAGGGATGTTATTTTATCGATTTTTTTCTTTTTTTGTCTGGACATCCCTTTGATATTCAGTGATTGTTCTGGCTTATTGATTGAATCATCACCTTCGGTTGCATGACGAAATAAAAAGGTGGTAAAAATCATAAAAATGTTGTCAAACATACGAAACTGAGAAACTTTATCTTCAACACTTTGTAATTTTTCAATCATTCGATCCATCACCGCTTTAATCACAGGATGGGTCTCTCGAATCATATTTTTCAATGATATCCTGTCAATACGTTCAAGTTCACAGATATCGCCTGATCGTGCTGTAAAATCTCTTGCTTCACCACTCACCACACCCAATTCTCCAAACATATCGCCAGCTTTAAGCACATCAATTTTTTCACCTTCCTGTTCATCATCCCGAATAATTTCAACATAACCACTTTTGATACGATACGCACAATTGCTTTCTTCACCTTTGCGAAAAATGAATTCACCTTTGTGAAACATTTTTTTCATGAAATGTTCACTGGTTTCCCCTGTACCGGTTTTTCCCATTGCAATAAAATGGTCTGCAAGCTTTTCTTTCTTTTTTAAGGGAAGAAAGTTTGTTTCAAGCTGCTGAACACGTTTGGCCATTTGGGTTAACATCGTTTTGACAATGGGCAAACTGTCTTTATAAATAACCTTAAGAACTTTAGGATCGATTTGTATCAATGACGTATACTCATCTGCCTTTGCAGTAAACAATCGTGGACATTTCTGGATAATTTCAACAACACCAAAAATTTCGCCGGTTTTCAGGCTTTGTTCAAGAACCTCTTCATCATTAATGGTTCGATATAAATTTATTGTTCCACGTTTGACCAGATACGCGATATCTGTTTCATCGCCTTCTTTGTAAAGCGCATCACCTTTGTACAAAGATATGTTTTTTTGATCGTTTGTATTCGCTGACATTTGAGTGCCCTCCTTATTTTACTTAAAAATTGCAACATCCATATTCAGCATGTCCTGTGCAATTTTCAGGTTTTATTCATTGGAATGGGAAAATTCGTAAAGTATCATTGCTCACTTGATTTTATAAAAAGCATGCGATAGTTATATTATAATAGACACGAAAATTTCGATTTTCTGACACAAAAAATTTTGAAACAATAAAAAAAGACAGTTCATCAATAAAATGCAAAAAATACGCCGTAATTATTCATTAAATCATGTTATTAAATATCAACATCTCCGTCGATTGTATCTGGTTGACCATCATACCGCTGGAAAATCCGCCATACATATGTGGCCAGCCCGTCAGCAAGTAATGTTTGACGGATGGATTATTCGGTTTCTCTATCCATATGCTTATCGATTTAACTGCATATATCCTTTAGAAAAGGGACAAATGGATATCCATAAAAAAATCAGTAAATGTGAGCAGTTATACCTGAAACACGGCTATGAATTTGTTTTTCAAATTCTGCCACAGTCCTTCAAGCTGGATCATATTTTACAAAAATCAGGTTATGAAAAATGCAAAAAAACGAGTTGGATGTCTATTTCTTTAAAACAATTTCATCATATCTCAGAAGAAACAAGCACGCATTGTTTTATTCAACCATCCAATGAATGGCTGGCAAGCCGACGACAAATTGCCGGATACACTGAAAAAGAAGCAAGGATATACAAGGTTTTTCATCATGCCATCACACAAAAAAAGTACCCATTTGTTTTACAAATGGATCATGTTCCTGTTGCCTGTGGACTGGGCATACAGGTTGGTTCTTATCTGGGGATATTTGATGTTCGTACAAAAGTAGAATTTCAACGACAGGGCTATGCAAGGTCTCTCGTTCAGGCCATTATCAGCCATGCACAAAAAAAAGGTGTCTCTCATGTACAACTTCATGTGGATATTCCAAATACTGCTGCGATCAATCTATATCAGCAGTTGGGATTTCGACGTATTTGTGATTATTGGTTTAGAAGGATGAGGAATTGAAGGGCGTGCTATCAGGAAGTTGTAACGCATGATTTGTTGTCAAGATCACCATCCGCTACACTCCATGAAAAAATGAATACAACGAACATGGCACATATGAAAGGATGTCTGATCATGCGGCTACTCCTTTATCGTGTATGCATCGGAGTTTACTTTGTTTAAATAGACATGTTAACATACAAAACAAACGGAGGTTTATTCTATGGACATTTTACTCGTACAACCCCCTATCCACGATTTTTACCTCACACAAAAAAGAACAATTCCATACGGACTTGCCTGTATGGCTTCAGCATTAAAAGCCGAGGGCTTTGAAACAAAAATATTCGATGCTTTATCAACACATAAATCAAAACAATTGCCCTGGCCTGACACGATGATGTACCTTCAGGAGTATTATGGACAGAAAGATATCTCGCCCTTTGCCTTGTTTCATCACTATCGACATTTTGGGTACAGCTTTCAGCATATAGGAAAAATTGCCCGAGAGTCAGGCGCTTTTCTCATCGGCATTTCATCATTGTTTACCGCATATAGCGAGCAGGCACTTTACACTGCACAAATCATCAAATCCTGGCAGCCTAATTGTGTTGTTGTCATGGGAGGGCATCATCCAACACATTTCCCCAAACAGGTGTTGAATCATCCAGCTGTAGATTATGTGATCAGAGGAGAAGGCGAACTGAGCATGCCGCTTCTGGCAAAAGCTTTAAAAAATAATACCCCTGTTGATGATATTCCTGGAATTGCGTTTAAACGTTCTGAAAGTGATTTTTTTATCCGTTCCCTCTCACTCGTAAATGACCTTGATCAACTTCCTTTGCCAGACATTTCAGACATACACCGGCGATTTTACTGTCGAAATGGTCAGCGGGGCCTTGTTGTTACGGCCAGTCGTGGCTGTCCAATGACCTGTTCTTATTGTGCAATGGGAGATAAACAATATACATATCGAAAAAAATCTGTTGGCCGTGTGATTGAAGAAATATCCGTTGCCATGGGCGATGCTTCTTCTGCCTTTATTGATTTTGAGGATGAAAATATCAGCCTGGACCGTCGATGGTTTATGAAGTTGCTTGAACAAATTATTTTAAAATTTTCTGACCGAAATTTGGAAATTAGGGCCATGAATGGCCTTTACCCTGCATCGCTGGACACTGAAATGATTCATGCCATGAAACAGGCCGGTTTCAATGCCTTGAACCTTTCAGTGGGGACGTTTTCACAAAAACAGTTGGCGCGTTTTCACCGCGTGAATGTATACGATAAACTTCCAGGTATCCTGAATACTGCCAAAGAGATCGGCCTTGCCACGACAGCATATATTATTGCCGGGGGGGCCCACCAGGATCCCTTTGAATCAGTGAATGATCTTTTAACGTTATTTCATATGGGCACTGTTGTTGGGCTATCCATTTTTTATCCAGCCCCTGCCAGTCAGGATTATTTTACACTGGAACACCACCATCTTTTACCAGAGGATTTTAGTCTTATGCGAGCAACGGCTATCCCTATTTCCCATACCACCAGCCGGCTTCAATCCATAACATTGCTTCGATTGACCCGAATCATCAATTTCATCCAGGCATTACCCAAAAAACACCTTCCTGCACTCTCTCCTTGTAAAACATCTGTGATGCCCCTTGAGGACAGGCAGAAAATTGGGGAACAACTGTTATCCTGGTTTTTTTATGATGGCAAGATTCGTGGAATTGAGGCTGATGGTGCTATTTATCATCATAAAACAGATGCATCGTTAATAGACTATTTTTTGAAGATATTTTAAACGTTAATCAAAAAAATCAGTTTAAAAAAAGTGGGGTACGTCTCGGTCATTCTTAAAAAAGGATGATACATCTTTGAATTTTCAGATATATTTTGTTCAATTTTACAAAATCCAAATAAAGGCAATTTACATACCATTACATCCTGCCATTAGATTCAAATAAATAAAAATCATTGATAAATCGATCTCAGATCAGAGAAATATTTTTTTACGCCTTTCCTGGAAAGCATATTTATGTCTTGAATTCAAAAATCGATGAAATTGTCTAAAAATCGAATATATTTATTAATATTTAATTATATTCTCTGATAAATCTTTATTTTAAGAAAATTTGAGCATATACAAATATTGATAAATATTATAGCAATTTTAGAAATTTATATATTCAGTCATACACATTCTATAGAAAATCAAACTTTTTATCAAATGAGTGTCTATTTTTTTTACACGTATAATCTTTCGATGAACCTTAGGAATGCTCGAAAAAGAAGTTCCTCATGTTAATTTCGAAGAAACGATCCTTAATTAATTCGATAAATACTGGAGTCCCAAATCTTTAGATTTGGGCCCTTTGGCTGTCGATTCTCTTTTCAGTTTGTTGTATCCCTTTAACTCCCAAATCTAAATATTTGGGGCTCCTATCTAAAATGTAAAACTTATTTTTCGAGCATTCCTTAATGAAGAATATTCAATTTCCGAAGGAGACGCCCAATCATGTTCAATTTCAAATTCAGAAAGCTTTTTGTTTTTTTAATTTTCAACTTAATATCCATTGTATGCATTTCAATAATGATTTCTAATTGGAAACTTTCCAATGCCAACAAAATAATGGTCACTGAAGGGATTGCAGAAAAAATGGATCATCTTCAGCAGAGCATTATCCATGAATTTTCAAAATTTCAGAAACTGACAGAGGATGGGATCAATCAAGCAAGTGGTCTGGCAGCCATTGCAAATATTATCCGCACATCAAAGGAAAGCCAAAATCGTCTGCTTGAATTGATTCAACAGTCCATTGCTAAAGCGGGTGACGACGTCAGTTCCACTTTAAAAAATTTGAACACCAATACTGAAGACGGCCTTGACAATTTGTTGTCCAAATCGACAGATTACCTCTCCGAAATCATGTCTTTTGATAATACCTCCATGAATGTTTTATCCCATGTTGCGACCTTTAATCTGAACGCCTTAAATTATTCCAGTCTGGATAGTTTGAGACGTTTTCGTCTCATTATCGATACGTTTAAACAGAGACAAAAAGCTGGACAGGATCGATTCAACCAACATCTGGATGATCTCCTGATTGAAGTCATGACTGTTATTGAAGAATCACAAAATTCAGATAGTCTTGTGGAATACCTTATGACAGCTTTTGAAGAACTCAAAGAAAAAGCCACAGAGCGACAAAATCATCGATACAGCGAGTTGTCTGAAATGTTTAATATTCAGTCAAAACAGGTTGCTGAGGAATTGCGTCTGGTAAAAAAGAAAGTCAACTATGCCATTGCTATGGAATTGGGATATGCCATAACCATCCAGGAACAAAAGTTAGAAGAAGTCATTGATAATTTGCTCCAAACACAAATGGGCATACAGGAAAAAATTGGTGTTCTCTCTGAAAAATTAAAGCAAGCCATTGATTCCTTACAAACCGGATTACCCAGAAAATTGGTTGAATTGGGCGAGCAGGTGGCCAGACAAATTGATGAACAAAGTGAAATTGCAACAGGCAATTCCAATGCCGCAAAAACATCTGTCAATGAAAATATCAATAAAAGTATCAAGGAAACAACCCAAGAATTTAAGAATGAAATTCATCAATCCGCTATGTTTGTCTCTGAAACCATGGAGCAATCAACATCCAGAATGTTAACATTTAATACCATTATTGCCTTAATATCTGTGATGATTGCCATTGGAATTGGCATGCTCATCACCGGTAAAATTGTGCGTCGTATTGAATTGATCATGAGCGGACTTGAACAAAGCTCTGAAAAAATAACCGAAGTTTCTGAAACAATGACAGATGCCAGTCATACGATGGCTGAAAGTAGTCGAGAACAGGCGGCTTCAATCGAACAATCCTCTGCATCATTGAGATCAAATGCTGAGGCCAGTCATAATAATGCAGAGAATGCAAGACAGGCCGATCAGTTGATGAAAAATGCCGGCCATCAAGTCAACCGGTCAAGTCAGACCATGGAAACCCTCACTGTATCCATGAATGAAATCGCAAAAACAAGTGAAGAAACGTTTAATATTATTAAAAATATTGATGAGATTGCTTTTCAAACCAACTTATTGGCGCTTAATGCTGCTGTCGAATCTGCCAGAGCTGGAGAAGCAGGTGCTGGATTTTCAGTTGTGGCTGGAGAGGTTCGCAATCTTGCCACTCGAACGGGTGAAGCCGCTCGAAATACATCATCTTTAATTGAAAATATTATAGAAAAAATAAAAGTGGGACAAAAACAGGTTATAGCGACCGGTGATACGTTCAATGATGTCTTAAAGAGCAGCAAACACGTTGAAACATTGATGGAAGAAATTTCTCTGGCAGCCGTTTCACAGGCTGAAGAAGTCAAACAGATTGAAGTCGGTATCAATGAAATTGAAAAAATTACTCAAGACACTGCAATGAAAGCGGATAATTTTAGCAACACAGCCGATGAAATGAATAAATTGGCATCGAATATGTCTGATTATGTTCATCAATTGGGGGAAATTTTTTAAAAAGGAAAAGAAAGGAGGAAAAAAAGCATTGCAAAATTAATGATGCAGAGACGACTTTATAAATTTTCATTACTAAGGAAGGAATCATAAAATGATTAATCGTTTGTTATGTGTGATTAGCGCGACAGTGCTGTTATTACCCGGGCTTGTTTTTTCTCAGGAATCTTCAATGTTGATTGGCTTGAATGTTCCCTTAACCGGTTCATATGCCAGCCAGGGTGAAGATGAACTCAAGGCCTATAAACTGGCCATCAATCAAGTAAACCAGAATGGTGGTATTTTGGGGCAGAAAATTGTTTATGCCATTAAAGATACCAAAACCAATGCAGATACTGCCAGAGAGAATGCACGCACATTTATCAAAGATGGTGCCATCATGATCACCGGCGGATCAAGTTCTGCTGTTGCCATTGCACAATCTGAAGAATGCCAGAAAGCAGGAGTGGTTTTTATGGCATGTCTGACACACTCAAATGCAACAACCGGTAAAAATGCTCACAGACATTGTTTTCGATGGTATAACAATGGTCATCAAACGGCAAAGGCGATGGCAAAAATTCTTGTTGAAAAATTTGGAAATCAAGCAAAATATGCGTATCTTTATGCAGATTATACATGGGGAAAAACAGTTCAACAGTCTATGCAGACTGTCATCGAGGCGGCGGGATGTACAACTGTTTTGAATGATTCGACAGAATTGGGTGCCAAAAGTTTTCTTTCATCTTTATTAAAAGTGAAAAAAGTGAAACCGGATGTTCTGGTTCTGGTTCACTTTGGCGGTGACATGATCAACTGTCTGAAACAGGTGAATAAACTTAAGTTAAGAAAATCTATGGAAATTGTTGTGCCGTTAATGGAACTTCATATGGCACATGGTGTTGGTCCGGAAATTATGCAAGGGATAACAACGTCTATGTGCTGGTATCATGGGCTATCTGAAAAATATGAGGGCTCCAAAAAATTTGTTGAATTATTTGAAAAAGAATATGGGAAAAAACCAGGAAATGCGGCAGCAACAGCATGGGTCAATATATTTCAGTATGCAGATGCGGTAAATCGAGCAGGCTCATTTGAAAATATTAAAGTCATCAAAGCGCTTGAAGGACATAAATTTAAACTGTTGGGTGATGAAGAATACTGGCGCGAATGGGATCATCAGGGAATTCATCCCACTTATGTCGCTGTTGGAAAAACACCGGCTGAAAGTAAAGATGAGTGGGATTTATTTAATATTATTGCATCAAAACCTGGCGATGATGTCGCAAGAACACGAGAGGAAAACCCTGTACAGTTGGAACCTCTTGAATAAGTTTTATTCAAAGCAACCGTTGTCTATGCAGACGATGTAATTCAAAAATCGGTCGCGTTCCCAGATTTGCTAAGGGCGTCTGGGAACGCTGATCCCCTGGATATTTGAGGCGCAAATGAAAAAAATAATGACAATCATCGTGTTCTGTTTTTTTGTAACCACGGCTTATGCTGAAGATAATGAAATTGTCGTATTTCGCGTTGGCTACCTTCCGTTATTGTCACAGCTTCCTATTGTTGTATCCTATGAAAACGATAGACTCAATTTAAAAAAAATACAGGTTGAACTGATTAAATTTAAGTCTTGTACATCCATCGAGGCTGCTCTTCGCGTTGGGGCTATTCATGCTGCAAATGTGAGCATTCCCATCGTTCTTTCCATTGCTTCTGAAATGTATGATTGTAAAATATGTAACATCAAGGTGGTCGGTGTCATACAAAAAGGAGGTACACTTCTTGTTGCCAGAGAACAATTAAATCTCAATGATTTTCGTGGAAAGCTGATTGGTGTTCCTGGGTTGGATTCAGTAGAAACCTTTACGCTGATGAATATTATGCAAGAAAATGGGTTGAATTTTGGTCTTGACTACAAAGCAATAGGAATCACATATGACTCTGCTATCGAGGATTTGAAAACGGATAAATTGCAAGCCTTTTACCTGCCGGAACCTTGGGGAAGTATTGCAGAAAAAGAAGCAGGTGCTTTCTCAATAGATGCGCAGACTTTTTCTATTGACCAGCCAACAACACTTCTTATTCTTTCAAAAGAATTTATGGAAAACAACACCGAGGCTGTCGCGGAATGGATTGAGAGTATTTTTAATGCATGTCTTTTTATTGAAAACGATATCAACAAAACCGGTGCCCGGCAAACAGCAATTATTCAAAAAAAGTATTTTAACTTTTCAAATGATCTTGTGATCGATTCTTTAGCCAATAGAAAAGGCGCTATTGGGTTTGCACCCTCCCTTCCAGATATGGATCATATCAAATCCATTCTGACAAAAGCCACAGAAATAAAATGGATTATGAAATCCGTGCCGTTTGACCAAATTATCGATACAGCCGTAATGGAAAAATTAATCAAGCAGCCATAATAACACCGCCATTAAGTCTCCCGAACAAGGTTTCTTTGGTACTGACAAAGGTCTTGCAACGTTTAATATTGATTCAGGATAGTTTTTGGGGGAATGATACTATTTTTTTGTTCTTTTTTTCTTCCTACCCTTTTTCAACTCAGCTTTGTGTCGACGAGCCTTCCTACTCTTTTTCGATTTAGCTCTGCGTCGACGAGGCAACTCTGAAGACGTTGTGGAAACAGATGGAGATGTGATGCTCATCATATTGTTTTTTAAAAAATTTGGTTCAGCAATATTATTCTTTTTCCAAAATTGAGACGCCAGCGAGGGTAATAAAGTGATGGCTCCGATCATATTGAGCATGAGGACAAATGTTAACAAAATGCCAATGTCCATTTGAAATTTAAGCGTTGAAAACATCCATGTGCTGACGCCTGTTGCCAGTGTCAAGCCTGTAACAACAACAGCCCCTCCCATCATTTGTAAGGTGCGATAAAATGCTTCTTTCGTTGGCATACCTTTCTTGATGTATTCAATAAGAGGCGTGACCAGGTATATGCCGTAATCAACACCTTCGCCAACCCCCATTGCCAGAACTGGAATGGTATACACTGTCAATCCGATACCCAACAGTGTCATCAATGCCTGACCAAGGGCTGAGACAACAATCAGTGGAATAACGACACAACAGGTTGCTTTTATTGAACGAAAAGATAGATAACATAATACAATAATAACAATATAGACCCACATAAGCATGGGAACTTGAGCGGCTTCAACTTCCTCATTCTTGGCTGCCATAACACCCAGCGGACCAGACGCTAATCTAAACGTGACAGTGTCACTGGGATGATTTTTTATATATTTTTTCGCTTCCTTGATAACGGTGTCAATTGTTTGAGCCTTATGATCTTTTGTAAAAATATAAATGGGAATGATACTACAATCGCCATTTAATAAGCCAGAACTGGTAGACAATCGCGCAGTTGATTGAGCCAAAACAGCCTCATCCCTTGAAATAATTCTCCATTTGAGATTGCCCTCATTAAAGGCAGCATTGTATAATTTGGACACCGATGTCAGACTGATAACAGACTGGACGCCTGGGACATTTTCCATTCGCCAGTGAAAGCGATCAATATCTTGCATGTTTTTATTACTAATACATGCATCTTTTTCAGCTTCAACAATGACAGAAAGAACATCAACACCAATAGAAAATCGATCCACGATAAGTGCAACGTCTTTATTATATTGCGAATCTTCATGTAAGGCAGGTGCGCCTGCATGAAGATCTCCGATTTGCATATTTAAGGCATAACGAAGCGCTATTAAAAATAAACACGCTGACAGGACAACAATAACAATCCCCATTTTAGGGAAAGAAAAATAAGACAGGATTTTCCATATTCTATCCTGAATGTGAGAACTGGTATTCTTTCTTGCCAGCACTCTTTTGCTCAATGTCAAATAAGACATTAATATGGGTAATAAAATCAAATTGGTGAGAATAACTACCGCAACCCCCATACTGGCATTGATACCCAATTCTCTAATAATATCAACTTTTATTAATAGAAGCGTTAAAAAGCCAACGGTGTCTGTCAGTAATGCGATAGAACCAGGAATTAATAATCGCTTGTAACAATTTCTGGCAGCATCAAATGACGACCGTCCTTTAATAACTTCATTTCCCATTACGTTGATCATCTGAAGACCATGACTGACGCCGATGGCAAAAACAAGAAAAGGAACAAGTACGGCCATGGGATCAAGGCCAAATCCCACTGCTTTTAATAACCCCAGTTGCCAGACAACAGCAATTAAGGAGCAAAAAATGGGAAGAAGGGTTAATTGAATGGACAGGGCATACAGATAAACAAGTCCTGTTGTGATAAGGATGGAAATACCAAAAAAGGTGACAACACCTTTTGCACCATCAGCGACATCACCAATCATTTTTGCAAACCCAATAATATGAACACGAATAGTATCTGTTTGATATTTCTCACGAATGGATTTTTCCAGATCATGAGCAAAACGAATATAATTCAGCCGTTGTCCTGTATTCGGATTGATTTCCATCAGTTGAGCAAAAACCATTGCACAGGAAAAATCATTGGCCACCAGTCTGCCCACAACACCGGCTTTTATGGTATTTTTCCAAACCCGTTCCAGACCTTCTGGTGTGGCAACAAAATCAGCGGGAATAACCGGGCCGCCCTGAAATCCATCCTCAACCACTTCAATAAACCGTGTATTTGGCGTAAATAACGATGCAACAGATGATCGATCAACGCCATCCAAAAAAAACAGCTCATTGGTCACACTTTTTAAAACATTAAAAAAATCAGCATTGAAAATATCACCATTAAGATTTTCTATTGCTATTTGAATTCGGTTGGCACCACCAAAGTCTTTTTGATGCTTTAAAAACGTCTGCATGTATTCATGTTCACGAGGAATATTTTTTTCAAAGCCTGTATCAAGCTTTATTTTTGAGGCACTCCACCCTAACAGCAATGTACATAAAAGGAACAAAGCCAAAATATACGAACGATTAAAAAACAACAGTTTTTCGGTTTTTTCTACAAATGATTTCAAAGCAACTCCTTTTTAAAGCGGTTACCTGCCCCCAAAAAAAAACTTGAATCATATAGTCAAATGTTTTTATTGATTATTTTACTGGAAATGTCAACCTGTGTTTATAAAATAGAATGGGAATAGGGAATGTGGAAAAAAAATTATGAAATCAGACACTGATGAGGCCTTCAATGGCCGCTGTTATCCAAGCAACTTTGCTAAAGCCAATGTCAATGATTCAACACCCTCGCCAGTTGCTGCTGAAATATGATGTATATCAAGATGCGTTGCCTCTTTTGCAAAAATTTTCGCATTTTCACGGGCTTCGGGTAAATCCAGTTTATTAAGCACGACGATCTGCTTTCGTTTTGGAAGTTCGGAATCATAGCTGACCAGTTCATTCATGATTGTCTGATATCCTGCAAGGGGGGCGTCTATATCAATTTCTGCTGCGTCGATTAGATGAACCAGAATACGTGTTCGTTCGATATGCTTTAAAAATTGGATCCCCAGTCCAACACCTTTATGAGCACCTTCAATAATACCTGGGATATCGGCAATGGCATAAGGCTCAATAGAATCCATATGAACGATACCTAAAGAAGGGGTCAATGTTGTAAAAGGGTAATCTGCTATTTTAGGACGTGCCGCAGTCATGACACTGATAAGTGTTGATTTTCCGGCATTGGGTAAACCGATCAAACCAACATCGGCAAGAAGTTTTAATTCCAGGTGAAGTGATCGGGACTCTCCTGATTCGCCAGGTTGGGAAAAACGAGGGGTTCGATGTCTGGATGTCGCAAAGTGTTTATTGCCTTTTCCGCCACGGCCACCTTTTGCGACAATATATGTTTCACCGGGGGTTTTAAAATCTTTGATGCATTCATTGGTTTCCGTGTTAACGACAATGGTTCCAACAGGGATATTTATGATCAGGTCTTCTCCGTTTGCGCCAGTCTTTTGACTTCCCTGACCACCTTTTCCTTTATCTGCCTTAAATTGTCGTTTAAACCTGAACTGATACAACGTTCGTTTTTCTGGAACACTTTTTAGGATAACATTTCCGCCCTGCCCGCCATCACCGCCATTGGGGCCCCCTTTGGGAACCCCTCGTTCACGGCGAAAACTGAGACATCCGTTACCACCATCTCCAGATTGAACTGTAATGAATGCTTCATCAATAAATTTCACGTGGCATATACGCTTATACGTTGTTTGGTGCGTCCCATACGTTCAAACGTGACCGTTCCATCAATTTTTGAGAATAACGTATAGTCCTTACCCATACCAACATTTATGCCAGGGTAAAATTTTGTTCCCAATTGACGGACCAAAATATTTCCAGCAAGCACCTTTTCACCACCATAGCGTTTGACCCCTCTTCGTTGGGCATTGCTATCTCTTCCATTTCTGGAACTACCACCCGCTTTTTTATGTGCCATTTTTCTACTCCTTATTTATGCTTCAATGCTGTCAATTTTGATTGCAGTATACAATTGGCGATGGCCACGTTTTCTGCGATACCGTTTTCGTCTTTTCATTTTGAAAACAAGAATTTTTTTAGCCTTGCCTTGTTCAACAATATGGCCTTTTACAATTACCTCAGATAAATTTGGCTGGCCAATTTTGACATCATCGTTTTCTGCATAAAGCAATACAGGATCCAGAATGACTTCTGTTCCAATATCACCTTGCAGTTTCTCCAACCGCACCGTTTGCCCAGGACTGACACGGTGTTGTTTTCCACCTGATTGAATCACAGCGTACATTAAATTAATCCTCCTTAAATAAAATGAACCACCGACAATAACTAAAAAATTTGAGTTCGTCAATATAAATTATTGTTGATTACTGATTTCCAAATCCATTTTGCTGACCACAATCCGGACATGTCCATGTAATACCATTACATGTCATTCCCCACATATTTTCTTCCATACACGTCTGGCAAATACAAAAGCCACATCGGCATTGCCAGCAAAACATGAACGCTTGTCTGCAAGTGTGACAGGTGGGTGTTTTCGGTCGGCGTTGTCTGCGGGATGTTCGTGTTGTTTGGGAGATATTTGTTTTCATAATTGTGAAAGTTTAAAAAATATTACAATGAATTAGGCCTTGAAAGAGCTATGCACTAATCACGCTTTGCCTGTGATTGATTTAAATAAACAGAATCATCCTTCTTCATATAAAATGATCCTATCGTTTTCAATATATGGTTTAATATATGGGCTCACTGTATCTTCAGATATTAATTCAATTGTATGCCCCAAAATGTGTCCTATTTCAATTTCTAATCCAAACCACTTCAATCCTAACTTAGGACGATTGTTCGGTGATCTTAACTTAACAAGTAAATCAATATCACTATTTGAACCTTCATCGCCTCTGGCAAACGATCCTATTAAGGACACTTTTTTAGCGTACGGGACCAATAATGGTATAACTTGTTCTTGTATATTTTTAATATTGTTCATCGTTCTATATTCTTATTGTTATCCTCATATGACTTGCTACTAAAAAATTATTCAATACTTAGGGTTTACCTGCTGCATGATTAAATTAATTTTGTATCAAGTCGTATGAGGTTAACAGGGCGGATCCAACAGTTGGGTGGCGCCCTGTATTATAACAATGGTACATCAATAAACATGAGCGTGAGTCAAAAATAAAATATGAAGGCGCATTCCCAAAAAGTTGGAGATTTTTTTCTTAGGAATGATGGAGTCCCAAATCTAAAGATTTGGGACTCCAGTGATTCATCTATATAATAATTCATCAGATGAATCACTGTTCAAACAGGACAAAATTAATTAATCTTCATTTTTTGCGTCTTCATCATCAACCGGCGCTGTAGATTTGGGAACAATGCTTTCAATATCATTCTTTTCTTCCAGAAAGCCATCTTCCATATCCTCATCTGTGAGATCGTCTGTGAGATCAGAGAGCTCATCTTCAATTAAATCTTCTTCTTCTACTTCAACTTTTTCAATGGGAATGTCTTCAATATCCTCCCATTCAACAAAAAGCTCATTGATGGAATCATCTGTTTCTTTTAATAACTGAGTCAGTGTCGTGGCAATGGACAGTGCCAGTTCATAAGGGGGAAATAAATTGTTGGTGCGAATTGCGTTGATCATTGCTGGAATACCTTCATCAAGGATGCCGACCAACTGTTCAAGCAGATACTTTTCTTCGCTCATTTCAATAAATCGACCTTCCCACTCCATATATTCCGTAATCTGTATCTGATCTTTTTTGTCATTGATTGAAATTCTATAGCGTTGTTTCATTAAGAACTCCTGTTAAAAGATTTTATTATCACAGAAAAATTGCAAACAATTCAAGTGGTAATACACACACAATGGATGCTTGACAATTAATCATCAGAAGCAGTGCTATCTGACAGTACTAGTAAATAATTTTGCCATCAGCAATGGTTCGCATGACTTTACCACGACAGGACCATCCATCAAAGGGCGTGTTTCTACTTTTTGATTGAAATGATTTTGAAGAAACTGAATAAGCCTTCGATGGATCAATGATTGTGATATCAGCAGCTTGACCGCTGGCGACCATTTTAGGTGTTATTTTTAATATTTTTGAAGGATTGAGAGACATTTTTTCTACAAATTGAGAAAATGTCAGTATGCCATCATGAACAAGGCTCATACTGAGAGAAACGCTTGTTTCAAGACCAATAATTCCATTGGCTGCCAGATCAAAGGGTACCTTTTTTTCAAGCTCAGCGTGGGGGGCATGATCCGTTGCAATCGCATCAATCACACCATCTGCCAGCCCTTTTCGTATGGCCTCACGGTCTTTCTCAGAACGTAGCGGAGGGTTCATTTTAGCATTGGTATCATATTCAAGCACAGCAGAATCTGTCAGTGTAAAATAGTGTGGCGCTGTTTCGGCGGTCACCGGGAGGCCTTTTTCTTTTGCTCTTCTGATGGCCTCAACAGATTGCGCTGTGCTGACATGGGCAATATGCAGACGCGCACCGGTCAATTCACACAAGGCAATATCTCGCATGACCATGATACTCTCTGCTGCATTGGGGATTCCCGCAAGTCCCATGCGAGTGGATATGATTCCTTCATTCATCACACCACTGGCCAGTCGCATTTCTTCACAATGTGAAATGATTAATGCATCAAAACTGCGAGCATACTCCATTGCACGTCTCATCAATTGTGCATCTGTAACCGGATATCCATCATCGGAAAAGGCGCATGCTCCTGCTTGAAGTAACAATCCCATTTCAGTCAAAGCTTTACCATTACTGCCAGGGCTGATCGTTGCAACCGGATGAACCCGTGTGCCCCCCAAAGCGCGTGCCTTTTCAATCATGTATTTTGTGATTTCAGGTTGATCATTGACTGGAACAGTATTGGGCATACAGCAAACATCCGTAAAACCACCATGCGCAGCCGCTTTGCAGCCGGTTTCAATGGTTTCTTTGTATTCCTGACCTGGATCACGAAAGTGAACATGCATATCCAAAAAACCAGGGCAAATAATCTGTCCCTCGGCATTGTATACATAATCGGTTTCATCAGCTGAAAAAGGTGGATTGGAAATATCTTCCGGTTCAAGGACATCTTTGATCTTTTTGCCATCAATGTAAATCGTTCGTTTGGCATCAAGATTCTGTGATGGATCAACCACCGTGCCGTTTTCAATTCGAATGCGCATCCCGCGTACCTCCCATGAGCAAATAGATCAGTGCCATTCGAATGGCAACACCATTCGCCACTTGTTTTAATATCAATGATTCCGGGCAGTCTGCAACATCAGATGATAATTCAACACCACGATTGATAGGGCCTGGATGCATAATAAAAGCATTTTTATTCATTGCTTTGAGCCGGTCATAGGAAAGACCAAATAAACTGGCATATTCCCGTTCAGAGGGAAAGAAAAAATTGTTCTGTCGTTCTTTTTGAATTCTGAGGGTCATGATAATATCCGCACCAGAAATGGCTTCTTCCAGTGAGTGTGTGACTTGAGCCCCCAATGAATCAATACCAGGCGGGATCATCGTACAGGGACCGGCAACAGTGACGGTTGCCCCCATTTTGACAAATCCGACAATATTTGAACGCGCAACCCGGCTGTGAAAAATATCTCCAATAATAGACAGTTTCAATCCCTTGATTTTTCCCACTGCTTCTTTCGCGGTCATCAGATCCAGCAGACACTGTGTGGGATGAGCGTGCATGCCATCACCGGCATTGATAACTGATGCATTCAAGTGTTTGGCGACAAAATGAGGCGCTCCAGAGACAGAATGCCGCATAACAATAATATCTGGATTCATGGCCTGTAAGTTGGTGACTGTATCCAGTAATGTTTCACCTTTGGTCATACTGCTGGTGGATGCAGATATGGAAAAAGTATCAGCACTCATTCTTTTTGCAGCGATTTCAAAGGATGTACGTGTTCGGGTACTGGGTTCGTGGAAAAAATGAACAATTGATTTGCCGCGAAGCGTAGGTACTTTTTTTATGGGGCGTTCAGAAATCTCTTTCAGTGCTGTTGCTGTATTCAGGATAAGTTCAATCTCGTCAACAGAAAGGGATGCCATATCCAAAATATGTTTTTTATGAAATCGGTTCATTATTTCACTTTATTTTAACAAATGTCCCAATCGACTCCAGCGTACGTTGATATTAAAAAAGTCTGAAAAAGTCCAGTCAAACGTGCTGGTATCCCAAGAAAAATAGACAATAAAAGCTTTCCCTTTTAATGCATCCATCCCCACAAATCCCCAAAACCGGCTATCATAACTGTGATCGCGGTTATCTCCCATAACAAAAATACTGTTGTCTGGTACAATTACAGGGCCATAGTTATCTCGAGGTCTTGATATCAATGGTGATCCCTGAGTATCTGTAAAATAGGCATGTGCATCCTCAATTTTTATCTGATTGATATAAACATGTTTATTTTTGATTTCAACAATATCACCCGGTAATCCAATGACACGTTTGATATAATCTTTTTGGGGGTCTTTTGGATATTCAAAAACCACAATATCATTATACTTGGGAGTGGCTCCAGGGATGATTGTCATGTTTAAGTATGGAAGTTTTACACCATAGATAAACTTACTCACCAGAATATGGTCGCCAACCAGAAGTGTTGGGATCATTGATCCAGATGGGATTTTAAAAGCCTGTACGATAAATGTTCGAATAAATAAGGCGAGAATAATTGCAATAACAATCGCTTCAATATTCTCGCGCAGCTTCCCTTTTTCAGCTTTTTCTTTTGGAACGGCGCTTTTAGCGATGTCCGAATTTACAGCGTTGTCTAAAGCAAGTTTTTTTTTCAAAATATATTTCCTTAAACCAATTGATCGTTGAAGTTTCTATCCTCAATCCTAAACGGGTAAGGTTTCCTGGGGAGTCCCCAGTAAAAATGAACCATCTTGAATCCATTTTTTTAAAGTGCCTGCTATTTCCCGTGCCCGAACCATTGATGATAAGGGAACGGTTTGAATTTTTTTCCCATCCACAGTAATTTCACCACTTTTTAATTCCGCATAACTGATACGTCCATGATTTTTATTTTTTTGCGAAGTATTGTCCTGAAAATAATCGACAATTTGTGTAAACAGGTTGTCGTCTGAAACAGCCGTGTATTGAGCCATTTCTTCATTTAATATGGGAATCGGTATTCCCAGTCCCACTGCCAGAGAACATCCATATCCTAAAATACTGATCCCCATCAGCCAACGGTCATTCATTTGTTTAAGGTCACCCATGACAAAGAGGGTTCCAGAAGGTCTCATGGGGGTATCATTGGGGGCTCTCTCGACTTTGGGATTATGTTGTGTCCCGTAAAATGTTACATATCCTGTAGCACCGCCCAGAAAAATACGTGTGCCAATACCAATGGTTTTAAACAAAGGATCATTGAACAGGGGACTGAGCTGCCCGGCTGAACAATAATTGGCATTGCCACTATTGGGTTTTAACACACCCATATACGTGTAAATGGTTCGGTTGCCGGTATTTATTGCGCAATTATAATTTTGATAAGCATTTCTCGGATTGCACAATGTGGCCATGGGAAGATCTGAGAGGGTGACTTTTCGCTCAATGGATCGATTGGGATAGCAGTCTGTTCCATATCCTGTTGCTTTTAAAGTTATTTTTTTTCCGGCAACCAGATCCTGAATGACATGTCCGCCGCCATAATTAAATTCGCCCGGATAGGCTTTATTCAGGGGGTCATCCATACAGGGTTCCGTTGCACCCATATAGCAATCAACAGCTGCAATACCGCCATAAGCAGAAACATTGTTCAGACTAACCTGAGACGCCTTAATGGGAGGTTGAGAATGTCCAAAATTAATAAATACACCAGAGGAACACATGGGGGCAAACGTACCGGTGGTGACGACATCCACTTCACGGGCAGCCGCTTCTGAACCATTTTCTTTAACAATATCAATCATTTCTTCGGCTGTCACCACAACGACATCACCGGTTTTTATTTTTTCATTAATTTCAGTGTAAGTTTTTTGAACTTTAAATTTTTTCATACAAACATCTCACTTTTTCATAAGCCATCTTTTATCAATTGTCGTGCGGATTCAATTTTATCAGTTATATTATACTGTATCCAGTTTTTATCCCACCATTCAAGTGGATTGGTAAACACGCCTTGAACCAGAATACTTAAATGAAGATGATCCCCTCCGGCAAGGCCGGTTGTTCCGGTATGCCCGATGATGTCACCTTTATTCACTGTTTTTCCGGGTTCACAAGAAAAACGACTTAAATGGGAATAGAGAGAAAACAGACCAAAGCCATGATCAATAATCACAACACGCCCATAAATGCCAAGTTCTTCTGCAAAGATGACCTGGCCATAGTTTGCAGCAGGTACTGGCGAATGGTAGGTCGATGCCAGATCAATTCCCAAATGTACCTGATGGTCAACCACTTTTTCCTGATACCGATAGGTTCGTCTATCGCCAAATCCAGATCGTGTAGCAGATTTGGGTAATCTGAGAAAGGTATCTTTCCAAAATAATACGTTTTTGGTAGTTTGACAAACAGTCTGGATGGTTTTAAAATTTGCCAACCGTTCTTCTCGGTTCACCGATAGAAAACGGTCTAATAACGTTTTTTCAGTATCTGACTCAGGACGCAGTTCCGGCAATTTTTTACGCAAAAAGCGGTCGGTGATTCGGATGATATCCTGTTTAAAGCGTTTTTTTCGAATATTGTATGTAAAAGGGGCTCGTTCCAAATTGTGCGCCTGGTCCTCGGCACGAATGAATAGTTCTGTTTCTGGACCTTGATTATGAGCAACTCCCAGAAAGGTCGTATAAACCAGAGGGTCTTTGAACAGTCCT
>PEAL01000320.1 GCA_002753725.1 Deltaproteobacteria bacterium | reverse complement strand
TATAATACTCAACGCCAAATGATGATGCCGGGACAAACAAATATGGTTACATGCGACATAAGTGGTCGCATTGTTGACTTTCAGATACAAGAAGGAAAAGGCAATCTTAAAGAACATATTGTGGAACTTAAACGAAAATGGGAACAGGAATTACCAGAAATTCCCATTATGATATTTGACCGAGAAGGTTATGGAGCACCATTTTTTAATAATCTTATTGAAAATGATGTACCGTTTGTCACCTGGGAGAAACATGTTGATTCAAAAAAGCTAAATGAAATACCCGATGATGATTTTACTGAATCATTTGAGATGAATGGAAAAAAGTACAGTATTTTTGAGGGAGAAAAAATATTTTCTTTGGAGGAAAACAACGAAACCAAATTGATTCCTCTTAGAAAAATATACCTTTGGAATCAGACCAGCAATCGCCGGACATGCGGTCTTGCATGGGATGCTGGCAAGCCAATAAGTACGCTACAATGCGCACAAGCAATATTAAGTCGCTGGGGCGCATCTGAAAATACATATAAGCACATTTATGACAAACATCCATTTCACTATCATCCCGGCTTTAAAACAAAGGACAGTGAGAAACAGCTTATCACGAATCCTGCTATAAAATGCATAGAGAAAGAGATAAAGGCTGTACGTAAAAAACTTGATAAAAAGCACAAAAAAAATTCAAAAACAAAAGAAGTATTAAACAAAGATGGTTCAAAGCGAGAAAATTGTTTAAAGACTCGTTTGGAAGAAGAAATCCGCCAGTTAGAAGAAGAATACAAACAACTTCTTAACAAAAAAAAACAGTTGCCTGAAAAGGTTGATGTCTCAACTCTTGAAGACTATAAAAGTTTTAATAAAATTGATAACGAAGGAAAAAATCTTTTTGATTTTGCGACTGCTTCAATATGGAATGCTCGCAAGGAGATGACAGATTGGTTATTGTGCCATTATCCAAATGAAAATGAATACGTGGACTTATTTTATGCAATCACCCAGTGTCATGGATGGATTAAATGCGAAGCAGACAAAGTGCTTGTTCGATTGGAACCATTGCAGCAACCAACCCGTCGAAAAGCTCAGGAGCAACTTTGTAAAAGATTGAATGCATTAAAAGCCTACATTCCAAACGGAAAAATATTACAGATAGAAGTAGGTCCATCACCCAAAAAATAAACAGATGCATAGAGTGTATCTATCTTGTTAAACCGAGCAAAAAATTTCGGAGTAGGAATATAAGAATTTTGAGGGAAAACAGGAGAGTCTATCCAAATGTTGGCGGACAATGATCATACCCAAAAATTGGATCTGCCGTGCCAGGATTTAATTGAATATTTGTCCTGCAAGGATGCAGGGCAAATATTCAATGGATGGGAATAACCATTTTTTAAAAATGATACAAAAATATATAAAATCTAAAACGACCATTATGGGTGTATTCTTTACACCCATGATGGTCATGAAAACTGTCCAAAAAAAACATGTATAATTGTGCTTTTTTCCGAGGTCTGTACATATTAAATTTGCTATGATTAAAAAAAATGTTGAATAGAAAAATATCAAATGGGAAACTTATTAAATTGTGATTGCTAAGGAATCGCGATTAAATAACTTTCCCATTTGAAGTCCCTTGAGTGGAGTCCTAAAGCTTTAGCTTTGGGAGTTCTTAGCTTTTCAATGCGTTGTTTTTCTGTGAGTCCCAAAGCTAAAGCTTTCGGACTCCACCAAGGGAACGTTATTAAATTTTGATTCCTAAGCATGATTGTCCACCTCAGTTTTTTCCTGGCACCAAACATGCCTTCTTGTCTGAATCATCCCCACTATGAGAAATAGATATAATCCTCTTGAAACCTTTTCTCCTGAACCCGCCCAACAATAGCGGCATCAATCTTGTTTTCTTTCAAAGCCGACAGGCAAGGGTGAGCGAATTGATCAGGTAAGCAAATTAAAAGACCTCCTGATGTTTGGGGGTCAAAAAATAGATCTTCATTGACTCTTTGGACATGCTCAGAAATGTGTACATATTTCTGAAAATACGATTTATTGGTATAAGCACCCGCAGGAATCAACCCCATATTCGCATATTCAAACGCCTGTGGAATCATTGGAATACGTTCAGCATAAAAATGAATGCTGATATCACTGGCCTTTGCAATTTCAACAGCATGTCCAGCCAATCCAAATCCTGTAATATCTGTACAGGCTGACACAGGAAAGGATTTCATCACTGCTGAGGCAACTTTATTTAATGTAGATGTAATACTGACAAGTAAATTTACGCTGTGTTGATCTGCGATTTGTCCTTTGACAGCAGTCGCTAAAACACCTGTTCCCAATGGTTTGGTCAGAATACAGATATCACCGGGGCAGGCCCCCCTGTTGGAAATTATTTTATCTGGATGAATAATCCCTGTGACAGACAGTCCATATTTAAATTCCTGATCATCCACGCTATGCCCACCCAGCAAAAAAGCGCCTGCTTCTTGAATAATGGCATGCCCACCAGCCAATGTTTTTTTTAGAATGCTTTGATTCAACGTCTCAGAAGGAAAACAGACAATGTTCATTGCTGTCAACGGCTGCCCACCCATTGCATAGACATCACTGAAAGCATTGGCAGCCGCAATACGACCGAAGTCATAAGGATCATCGACAATGGGCGTAAAAAAATCCACTGTCTGAACAAGGGCAATGTCATCGGTTAACCGAAAAATACCCGCATCATCCGAATGGGACATATCAACCAGCATGTCAGGGTGGGATATCTGCGGCAAAACAGACAAAATATCTTTCAGGTCACCCGGACCCAATTTTGCCGCTCAGCCGGAGGCTCGAACTTTTTGCGTTAGTAATATTCTTTGATCATTATGTTTATTCATTTTTTTGCCTTGATTCTTATGAGTTTCAATTATTTCCCAAATAATCGTTTAAAGAATATCAAAATTATCCCTCATTTTCAAATAATTAAATAAAAGTACTAATTTTTCGGGAATGCGCCCGGGTATGATTCCCCCCAATGTTAAGATAATTTTTGATGAAAAATAAGCTCTAATTTTTTCTGTTCTGTTTATCTTTTTGTAGAGACAAGGCATGCCTTGTCTCACCATTCTCGTTCTCGGATGAAAACACACATTTTACTCACAATTGATTTATTGAATTTACTGAATTTATAAATTATACTATCAAAAATGATCATAAGTTATTGTGTCTCATTATTTCAATCAAACCAGAATCACTCTGGAGGGCTTCATGAAAAAAACAAGCAATGCTTCAAATCCTTTTAAACTAGAATTATTAGAACCCAGACTTTTATTATCCGCAGACCCGATATCAGCAACAGTCCAAAGTTTTGTTTCCGATATCCCTGAATCGGTTATCAATATAGCGGCTGATGAAATCCAGGAAAAATTGGATCAGCAGGATATCATTGAACAGATATCTTCGCCGCCATCGGAGGATACGACTCAGGAATCAGATATTATCGAAGAAACCGATTTCTATAATTTGAGACAGGCTGATGGTAAACTATCCCTGGATATTCTATCCCAGAATACCCTTGATTTTTCTAATATTTCAGAAAATTTGACACTTCTCATTGATACATCAAATACCCTGTCCATAAAAAATATTATCAGCAATGGTTCGGTCAGTTTGTTGGATGATACTGATTTACAATTTTCACTGGAAAATATTGATACCATCATCGGCGGCAAAGGCCAAAACGCCTTTCTTTTTGAAGAAGGGGCCACCTTTGATGGCACAATTGACAGCACATTGGGTACAAATGATACTTTAGCATTGTCAGGTGAAGATCGTACCTGGCAAATCACTGGTTTTGATACAGGGACTGTTGATAATATCAATTTTTTGGGCATTGAAAACTTAAAAGGCGGGGAAAACAATCAGGACACCTTTATGTTTGAATCTTTGGGACATATTTCCGGCATCATTGATGGCGGCGATGCTGGATTTGACACTTTATCCTTACAAGGCAATCATAACACCATAAGCTATTTTGCTACGAATCCAAACTCAGGCATTGTGAATCGAGATAACGATATCATTACATACACTGGTCTGGAACCTATTTATGATAATACAAATACCGCCAATCGAATCATTGGTTTAAGCAATTCGGATGACAGTGATGCGATCTTGTCCCAGACAGGGGGACAAATTAACCTTTCTGGTTCTACATTTGAGAGCATCACATTTAATAAACCATCTGAATCCCTTACGATAAAAGGTCTTGAAGGTTCTGATACCATTACGATTCAATCCCTGAATCTTGACAATACAGAATTAACCATTGATGCTGAAAATATCATTTTACCCACTGGAAATACCATTGAATCATCTGCCACTATTGATTTTAATGCCCTGGATCAGGATACAAACCAGATTACATCAATCAATGACATTCAAGACAGGAATGCATCCATTGAAATTTATGGCGATATTCAAACCACAAAAAATATTTCATTAACCGCCTCCGTGCTTCGCAATATTGATATCCATTCCGACAGCACCAGCCCCTTGACCACCGAAACACTGTCCAATGCTATCGTTCAAATACGTAATGCAACCATCAATGCAGCACAGTTTAATGTATTGGTCTCAAGTGATGGCGTTGTGATTACGCATAATACCATGGGAAATGCCAAAAATGACATTTCTGATCAGGTTATTGCCTTGATCGAAGAATCCTGCCAGATTGCTGCCAACCAGGTGACAATCAATACAATGCGTGACACCCGTTATCAGGTAACCGGACGTGATGCATACAACCATATTACCGGCGATGTTCAGTCATGGGTTAACGCATCAACCATTCAAGCATCTGGAGACGTATCCATTGTTGCTGAAGATAAATCCAGCTTTTCAGCAGAGTCACCAGAAATGACACTGGATCTTTCAGGAATAACATCACAATCCACAATCAGCGCATCATCCGCCAGAAATTATATTTCAGGGAATGTTGATGCGCGCTTTTCAGATTCAAGCCTTTCATTGACCGGAGAAAACAACTTTTCCCTTGTTGCAGAACGACAATCACAGGTCAAATCAAGGGCCAAAACCGATCATATTACAGCAAGCAGTGGATTGGCATCAGATTATTCTGTGAGCCTTAATGGCACCTATTCTTCAAATATTTTGACTGGGCATGTCAAAGCATCCATTGAATCAAGTCATATCAATGCTCCAGATAGTGACACTCACGTTATTGCCCGGGAATCTTCAGCCATTGATGCAAGAAGTACCATTGCTGCAAGTTCTGATATTAATCCTGAATTATATCAAGGCTATTCACCATCAGTGGGTGCATCCATCGCTGTCAATGCTCTGGGATGGTCGCCTGTGAGTGACGCTCTGGCTGCACTGGATACACTGATCAACACATCTTTTGCCACACCCATCCCAATGGATGTCAATGCGTATATTCTGGATTCCACTGTGACTGCTGACAATATTGACATCAAAGCCTCTCTGGAAACCAGACTGAATGCAACAGTCAGCAACACAGCCGAAACAAAAACGTCAGCATTATTTGCTACATCGGGAATGAGCACAGCAGGGATTTTGTCGAGCAATATGCTCAACACCACTGTCAAAGCTTATATTGATAATACTGCTGAAACCAACAACATAACAACCCAGAATGCATTGACCATCACTGCGAATGACATTTCAGAAATCTATTCAAATTCAAAAATTGTATCATCAGCCATTATTTCCGGGGATGGCGGCGCTTCCATATTAAACGAAAATATGGATCTGCTTGTTGATGCCGATTTTGAAACATCCGATGGAACAAAAACCATCAAGTATGGTGATCGCGTTCGTGTGGCTGGAGATTACACAAAGGGAGGCCATCAAAATGGCGTTTACATTTTCATGGGATCACAATCAAACCTTGACCTCTCCCAACAGGATTACACCAATAAAGATGATTGGAAAGAAATTCTTGAAACCCAGTTAATACCCGAAGGATTAAATCTCACCGATTCAGATTCAGTGGCCATTGGCGGCATGGTTGTTCGAAATGATATACGCTCAGATGTTCAATCCTTTATCAATAATGCTGAAATTATTGCGGGGTATGCAAGCCTGACTGCCAACGAGTCTGCAAAAATTCAT
>PEAL01000319.1 GCA_002753725.1 Deltaproteobacteria bacterium | reverse complement strand
TGCAAAGCATCTGAAATTACTTTTTCAGGGATACGCAGGGAGACAAGGTCAACATGATCAAACTGTTTTGTATAGTCGATCAATGCAGCATCTTTGCTGTTTCCATCGCTTTTGCTGAAGCAGGAGAAACGCAGGTAGGAATTGTTTTTAATCCAGTGTCACAGGAATTGTTTACGGCTGTTAAAGGAGAAGGCGCCATGTGTAATGGCAAAAAAATTACCATATCGCAAACCCGACTCTTGTCCGACAGCATTCTGGTGACTGGCTTTCCATACAATCTGAAAAATATCATCCACCCCCTGATGATTCGGTTTACGCGGTGTTTAGAGTCTGCTCAGGCGGTCAGAAGATTGGGCGCGGCGTCGCTGGATTTATGCTATGTTGCATCCGGTCGATTTGAAGGTTTTTGGGAGCAACATCTTAAACCTTGGGATACAGCAGCTGGAATGCTTATTGCGACCGAAGCGGGTGCAACGATTACCAATTTTTCAAACCAGCTATATCATTATGAAATGCCTGAAATTGTCGCCACCAATGGTCATATTCATCAGGACTTGATCCATTGTCTGGCAATTGAAAAACCATGCGCCCATGGTCAGATGGAGTAATACATGAAAAAGGATCACCCCCCAAAAAAAGCACCGACAGACACTGTTGACTGCCTGGGAACGTTTAACCCTGCGGACAAATTCTGCGTGAAACTGTGTTCCCTTAAAATACGCTGCGCTATAGAACAAAATCAGATAAATCATATTGAAATGATTGAAGATTTATTCTATTCCAGTGACAGTTTTCCGGTTCATTTATAACCATGGAGTTTTCATATGCCTATCCTATCGAACGTAGATGCAACTACTTTTTTAAACTCATATTCTCGGGTTCATCGCCGAGATCGAACGATTCAAAAACAAGTCACGCAAATTATTGATACAGTTATTGAGCATAAAGATGCTGCATTGATCGACTATACAAAACAGTTTGATCATGTTGACCTTGTCTCCCTGCGTATCCCTGAAAAAGTAATTTCAGATGCTTTGCAAGCGTTAGAGATTCGTACACGAGATGTCTTTGAAAGGGCCATTGAGAATATTCGGAAATTTCATCAAAAACAACGCCAGCAATCCTGGAAAGAAACCTTTGATGATGGCAGCCAATTGGGGCAACGATTTTCTGCCATCGATCGGGTGGGGATCTATATACCTGGGGGGCGTGCCGTTTATCCTTCAACCCTGATGATGAATGCTGTTCCTGCTCAAATTGCCGGTGTGCCCTCCATTGTTGCCATATCGCCGCCTGGTGCATCCGGTTTACCGCATCCATTAATTCTTGCGACCTGTGGTTTGCTTGGATTGGATGAAATCTATGCTGTTGGCGGCGCTCACGGCATTGCTGCGCTGGCATATGGTACAGAATCTATTCAATCGGTGTATAAAATTACTGGCCCGGGCAATGCCTATGTGACTGAGGCCAAACGTCAGGTTTTTGGAACGGTTGGCATTGATTCCATTGCCGGTCCCAGTGAAATTCTGATCCTTCACGATGATCTTGATGTTCCCATTGAATACATGGTTCGTGATTTGATTTCTCAGGCAGAACATGATCCGGATGCCCGATGTACATTGATCACTGTTCATCCAAAAACCGCTCAACAGGTTGCCGAAAGATTGGAAATTTTGGTTCCACAACTGCCTCGACATACGATTATCGAGCAATCCCTCCGTGAAAATGGGCAGATTATCCTTGTGGATGACTTGAATCAGGGGATTGATCTGGTCAATATGATTGCACCAGAACACTTTGAACTGCTTGTTAAAGATACGCAGGTAACATCAAAGATCAGAAATGCAGGCGCCATTTTTGTAGGGCAATGGTCCTCAGAGCCATTGGGCGATTATTATGCTGGCCCCAACCATACGCTTCCAACCAATGGAGCGGCAAAATATGCATCTCCCCTGGGGGTTCATGATTTTCAAAAGCATTCTTCTTATATTGAATATACCAAAGACCGATTCATGGCCCAGGGAAAGGATATTGTCTATTTTGCTGAACTTGAAGAATTATACGCCCATGCGGCGGCAATAAATGTTCGATTGGAACAATCATGAGAAAAAGTCAACTTACCCGCCAAACAAAAGAAACCCATATCCAGATGAGGCTTTGTGTGGATGGCACGGGAAACAGAACAATTCGTACTGGTATTGGTTTTTTAGATCATATGCTGGATTTATTTGCGTTTCATGGTCAATTTGATCTTGAAGTGTCGTGCCAGGGAGATCTGAATGTCTGTCCGCATCATACCATAGAAGATATTGCGATTGTACTTGGACAGGCAATGGATCAAGCTTTGGAGAACCGAAACAGTATTTCCCGGTATGCCTGTTGTTATTTACCCATGGATGAATGCCTCAGTCGGACAGTGATTGATGTTTCGGGGCGGCCCTTTCATGTGTTTGATGCGGATTTTAATACGCCCATGATTGGCACGTTTCCCACAGAAATGATTTCACATTTTTTCTATTCTTTTACCATGAATGCGAAAATGACCATTCATCAGGAAATTCTGTATGGAAACAATGATCATCACAAGGCAGAATCGTTGTTCAAAGGCCTGGCGCGCGCGTTACATGACAGCATTCAGTTAACACAACAGTGCATGCCAAGTACAAAAGGGATTATTTCGTGATACGCATTCGCGGTGCAAAACAGCACAATTTGAAAAATATTGATCTGGACCTTCCAAAAAATAAACTGATTGTTATTACCGGACTTTCAGGCTCAGGCAAATCAACATTGGCTTTTGATACCTTATATGCTGAAGGCCAACGTCGATATGTGGAATCATTGTCAACCTATGCCCGTCAGTTTTTAGAGCGGATGGAAAAACCTGATGTTGAAACCATTGAAGGTCTGTCTCCCGCCATTGCCATTGAACAAAAGACAGCCAGTCACAACCCTCGCTCTACGGTTGGCACTGTAACAGAAATCTATGACTATCTTCGACTGCTCTATGCGCGTGTTGGAACGTCCCATTGCTATCAATGCGGAAAAGCCATTTCAGCACAAACAGTGGATCAAATGGTGGATCAAATTCTTGCCCTGCCAGAAGCAACCAAAATGATTGTTCTGTCCCCTCTGGTAACCGGCCAGAAAGGCACGCATGAAAAACTGTTCGCTAAACTTCGAAAAGATGGCTTTGCTCGGGTTCGTGTGAACGAAGAAATTTTTTCCCTTGATGATATCAAAACCTTGCCAAAAAATAAAAAACATACCATCGATGTTGTCATCGACCGATTGGTCATTCATCAAGATATCAAAAAACGCCTGGCAGATTCTATTGAACTTGCTCTGGCTCAATCACAAGGACTGGTTGCCATAAAAATTTTGGATGGCGAGACCATTTTGTTCAGTGAAACTTCAGCCTGTATATCGTGTGGTATCAGTTATCCAGAATTTACACCGGCCAATTTTTCATTTAATTCGCCCCAGGGGGCTTGCAGTCGGTGTGATGGCCTTGGATCTCATATGGAGTTCGATCCAGATCTGATTGTTCCCAATACACAGTTATCACTCAGAGATGGTGCCATTGCGCTATGGGCCAATCGAGCCTCTGTCTACTATTATGAATTTTTAGATGCATTGACCCATCATTATAATGTGGATGTCGGGACACCTTTTGAAGATCTTCCGGAATCGTTCCGGTCTGTTCTTTTTTATGGGTCTGGAAAGGAGCAGATTACGTTTCATGGAGATCGCGATAATCTAAAATTTACCTATAAAAAACCCTATGAAGGGATTATTCCCTCTCTCGAACGTCGATACATCGAAACCCAATCCAACCAATCTCGTGAAGACATTCAGCAATACATGACATTTAAACCTTGTCCCCAATGCAAAGGGCTTCGTCTGAAAAAAGAAAGCCTTGCTGTAAAAGTGGGTGATAAAAATATTTCAGAATGTACTGCTCATTCTGTCCGACTGGCCCAACACTTTTTTAATCAATTGCATCTGAGTCCCAAAAAACAGATAATTGCAGGAAAAATTTTAAAAGAAATCCAGGAACGGCTTACCTTTTTAAGCAATGTTGGCCTGGATTATCTGACATTGGATCGTGCAGCAGCAACCCTTTCAGGCGGTGAAAGCCAACGGATTCGACTGGCCACCCAGATTGGTTCCAAATTGACTGGTGTCCTGTATGTTTTGGATGAACCCAGTATCGGGCTTCATCAGCGAGACAACCAACGCCTGTTAGAAACCCTCGCTCAAATGCGAAACCTGGGTAACACGGTCATTGTTGTTGAACATGATGAAGACACCATTTTATCCGCCGATCATGTTGTGGATATGGGCCCGGCTGCTGGCGTAAATGGTGGTTATGTTGTTTTTAATGGTCCGCCTGATCTTCTGGTTCAGTCGCCCGAATCTTTGACCGGGCAATATTTATCCGGCCAAAAAGTCATTGCTGTTCCTAAAAAACGCCGAAAAAAAGCAGATCAGTCCTTGACCATTGAGGGAGCATCTCAAAACAACCTTAAATCCATTGATGTCACCTTTCCTTTGGGCCAATTTGTTTGTGTGACAGGAGTTTCCGGTTCTGGGAAATCGACCCTTGTGCTGGAAACCCTTTACAAAGCCTTGTGTCAGCATTTACATCAGACAAGGGTTCAGGCAGGGACGCATAACCGCATTTTAGGCTTGAGACATGTGGATAAAGTCATCCATATCGATCAATCTCCCATCGGCAGAACGCCTCGATCCAATCCTGGAACCTATACCGGTGTGTTTACCTATGTCAGGGAGCTTTTTGCAAGAACGCCGGATGCGCGTGCTCGCGGATATACACCGGGTCGATTTAGTTTTAATGTAAAAGGGGGACGATGTGAAGCCTGTTCAGGTGATGGGATCATTCGCATTGAAATGCATTTTTTGCCGGATGTTTTTGTGACCTGTGATATTTGTAAAGGATTTCGCTATAACAGAGAAACTCTGGAGATTAAATACAAGGGGAAAAGCATTGCCGATATTTTAAACATGACCATCAATCAATGCCTGGTTTTTTTTGAAAATATCGATAAAATTAAAAATAAACTCAAAACCCTTGTGGATGTTGGTCTGGGATATATCAAGCTTGGACAATCGGCCACCACATTATCGGGAGGTGAAGCCCAACGGGTTAAACTCTCTCGAGAACTTAGCAAACGGGGCACCGGTCGAACCATGTATATTCTTGATGAACCCACTACCGGCCTTCATTTTGAAGATGTTCAAAAATTGTTGCACGTATTGAATCGTCTGGTAGATAATGGCAACACGGTTGTGGTGATTGAACATAACCTTGATGTAATCAAATCGGCTGATTATGTGATTGATTTGGGCCCTGAAGGCGGTGATAATGGTGGGTATGTCATTGGACAGGGGACACCAGAGGCGTTGAGTCAGATGAAAGATTCCTTCACAGGACAATATTTATTAAAAGTCTTGAAGTAATTAATCATCATAGATGGGTTAAAAATATATTATGGGTTGGACTCCACTCTAACGCCTCCTTAAATTCATCTACGTCATAATTTATGGCCGGTATGTCGTATTTACCTAACTCGCACATAAAGTTGATTTTATTCATTTCCGCAAGTTCAGAAGTTTTACCCATTGATAATTGTCTTGTTTTATAAAGTTCCATTGCTGAGTATAATCTCATTTTTTTTACAAAATCATTCCTGGTCTCATTTAATGTGTATAATATCTTCAGGAATATTAAATTGTAATGATATTGTCTTCATTTTATCACCTGTTGAATTTTTTCATTAATAAATCAAGGTTTTCCGGGTGCATTCCCAAAAAGTCGGACTTTTGATTTGAACAAATACCAATAACAAACCTGTGTACGAAGACAAACTGTAGGGGCAAACCTTGTTTTTGCCCTCAAACAAAAACCGGAATCAAACCTATGTCCGAGAACGTGTAGGGGCAGGCCCGGGCCTGCCCCTACACGTTCTCGGACATAGGTTCGTTTTCAATTATTGTTCAAGGGCAGGCACAGGGGCAGGCCCCATAGCCGTCAGGCTAAGCACGACCACCTGAAATTGTACGTCCGCCTGGGGTTGAAACCCCAGGCTATTTTCTGTCGTCCCTTTCGGGACTTGATTAGTTTTTTTTT
>PEAL01000318.1 GCA_002753725.1 Deltaproteobacteria bacterium | reverse complement strand
GGAAGAGCTTCAGAAAAATTTTCAGGCAATTCGGATGGCAGCACTGATGAAATTACCGGTCATTTATGTGTTTACCCATGACAGCATTGCTGTTGGTGAAGATGGCCCGACCCATCAACCTGTAGAACATCTCGCCGCTCTGAGAGCCATTCCAGGACTGACAGTTATTCGACCAGCAGATGCAACAGAAACCGCTCAGGCGTGGAAAGTTGCTCTTTCACACCAGGATGGTCCTACGGCGTTGATTTTGAGCCGACAAAAACTTCCAGTGATCAATCGTGATGCTTATCCTTCAGCCGGCCAATTGAGCAGAGGCGCTTACGTATTGACCGAAACAGAAAAAAATCCTCAGGCGGTTATTCTTGCAACAGGTTCTGAGGTTTCCCTGGCCATGTCTGCCTGCACAATTCTTTCAGAAAAAGGAATTGCTGTTCGTCTGGTCAGCATTCCAAGTTTTGAATTGCTGGAAAGTCAGGCAAGGGCATATATTGATGAAATCCTGTTGCCGTATGTTCATCCGTGCGTTGTTGTAGAGGCTGGAATTTCAATGGGTTGGAGAAAATTTGCCGGTGCTAAAGCAAGCTTTATCTGTATGAATCGGTTTGGTGCATCTGCACCCGGGCAGCTATTACAAGAACGATATGGGTTTACACCTGAAAATATTGTTAATTGTGTAATAGACCAGTTAAAAAATGATGTGTAATTTTTTTTGTAAGTGTTCACCGGGACGTATCCAATGGATGGGGGGCACAATAAACAATGCTTCCCCATTCTTGCATCCCACATTCATCCTTTATTTAGTCATAATTGTTTATTCTGAATAATGATGATGACTGAATGAAATGATGAAATTGAAAAATTGCGATTGCAACTTTTAAGAGAAAGGTTAAGTATGAATAAAATAAAGTTTTCTATTCTAATGATTTTTATTTTTATTTTAAGTTTTTCTTCCTGTCAACTCATCCCATATAAAGATCAGCCCCAAAATGATATCAAAAGATATGATGGCTCATATAGTGTATCTTTTATTTGTGGAGACATCTGTATGGCAAATGCCATCATTGAGATTAAAGATGGCGCCATTGATGGGCAAGTTCAAAATATAAAACAGCAGTCTTTTTATGTGATTGGTTATGTTTCACAAAATGGAGACTTACAGTTACAATCGATTTCAGTAGATTCAGAAGAGTCTATTGAAGCCTATGGAACGATTAACAATAATGGAACAGTTAATGGAACTTACCAGGTTGATGACCGAAACTGTAAATTATTAGGTTTTTGTTTTAAAACAAATAGAAATGAAATCGTAAAACAATACGATGGCACCTATCAGATTGAATTGATAAGAGCTGGCAAGCAAATGGCTACAAGTCAATTCACAATAAAAAATGGAGAATTTCACACGTCCATAGCGACGATTAATAACGATTTATACAAACTGGATGGCAAAATATCAAAAGAAGGAAATATCATATTCAACACCCTGTTCAGCAATAAAGATAAAGGATTAACCGTCATAGGCACCATTAATAAAGAGGGCGTTGTAAAAGGGGACTACTATACGAACTCTGGAAGTAAAGGTGTTTTTTCTGGGAAAAAAATCAATAAATAGTAGGGCGTATGGGTGTATGGAAATATTAGGAGAAGATCAGCGGGGATCATCTTTTTTACCCTTTTCATTCTCTTTGTTTTTTTTATCAATAAATAGTAGGGCGTATGGGTGTATGGAAATATTAGGAGAAGATCAGCGGGGATCATCTTTTTTACCCTTTTCATTCTCTTTGTTATTTTTATCCTCTTTCCCTCTTTGAAAAAGACCTTTCAAGCGGCTTCCAAGGGATTGAAGTGCTTCCTTACTCGCTTCCAGTGCGTCTGATCCTACGCCCAATGTGTCCTTGATCGTTCCAGAACCTTTATTAATTGTATTTTTAATGGCTTCAGAACTCTTTTCCACTGTTTTTTGAAGGGGATCGATATTGACATCCAGGGCTTTACCGCCAATATCCAGAGTATCTTTGATGGCATCCGGGCCCAAGTTTCCAGCGTGCTTGAAAAGACTTGAAACTGCGGATTTTAAAAATTTGCTTGTATCCAACGATGCGCGAGGTTTCCAAATGGAGCCTTTTACTTGATAAGGAATCATCGGAAGCGGTATAATTCGTACTTGAAACGTATAATCCACCGCTTGTTTAACCAAATCTAATGTACCGTTTCCTTTGACGTTTAATCGTTTAGAAAACGCTATCATATCTGAATTGCTCATCAGGCCATTTCTGAACGTAACCTGACCCGTCATTTTTTTGATAAACTGTTGTTTGGGAAGTACAAGGGACGAATTCTTTTTTTCATGCATTTCCAATAGTTGTTTTTGAACCTCTGTTGGAACGATCTGGATACCACTGATTGCAGCGTCCGTTAATTCAAGCATTGCATTTCCATTTATTGATGATGTCGTCACATGTCGGCCGTTGATATCACCGGACAAGGACGCTGTCATGTTCAATCTTCCGTTAATTCTATTAAAATGAATATAATCGGTCAAAAAATTACCAATTAAAATATTTTTACATTGAAACAGGAGTGATGTTTTTGGGGTTTGAGGGCGATAGTCCACTGTCCAGTGTCCTTTAAAATTGCCACCATACATAGATCCAGAAATGGGAGACATCCTCAAAACACCCTTTTCCCCTTGTACATTCAGTTGTGCTTGATCAAACAACAGGTTATAAAATGTCAGATGGTTAAATTCTGCATTCGCATTGATAACAGTGGTTTGAAAAAAAGATTTGTCAGGATTGGATAGTGATAGATGAGTGTTTATTTTAGAAGGGGAGGATATCTTTTTGTCGGATGGCCATTTTATCCAGTATCGATCAGCATTCAACCGATCGATTGTGACGTTAAGGTCTATTTTTGATGGATCATATTGAATGGAAAGATTACCTTTTAATACAGCATCATCAACATGGCATGTTGTTTGTGTGAACTGTATATGATTTTTAGTGAACATAATATCGCCATTGAATGCAACTGTTTTGAATGCCCGTGAATCTGTGAAATGGGGCGTGCTTATGGAAAAGGCAGAGAATATGTCTCTCACATGATCCACTTGACCATCAACATGGCTGTTGATGGATTGATGATCATCTTGTAAGATCAACTCAGACTGAACTTTAGCGTTGATATTGGGTCCGGTGATGACTATCTTTGGGAGTCTGGCAATTTTTTCCTTCAAGTCATATAAACCTTTTCCTTTGACAAAATACGTTCCTGGCAGCTTGTTCCAGTCTGATCGAATATCAAAGGCTTCCATGTCTATGATGATATCCCTTAAAGATTGGCCGATCATCACCTGTGCCTGTGTTTTGAATTTTAGATCAACAGCTGAATTGAGTTGTTTAATGGATCCCATGAAACTCGTTTGAAAAATGTAGTTAAATGGCTGTTTTTTTTGAAGATCTTTGATTGACTTAATATGAATTTCTAACGTTGAGGATGATATTGATTGTAAATAGTGATCATATTTTTTGGGAAAAGATTCCGGCAAGACAACTTTTCCAGCTCCCATGTCTGTTTGCATGGTAATGTTCAAATGGTTGATCATTGATGGGATGGTTTTTCCCCGAGTTTGAAATGTTATCTCATTGCTAACAGGGCCATCGAATCCAACCGATTGCGAAAAAAAAGCCAGTGTATCCATTAGTTTTTCAGTTTTGACATATAAATGCCCGGATATAGAGGGTATCTTAAAAAGATTCCAGACATAAAGGTCACCATTTATTTGAATATCATTGAGTTGCAATACCATATCTGATAATTCAAGTGCACCATGGTCTGCTGAAAAGGCGAGGTTGGCATCTAAATGACTTTCCACAAACCGATCATCCGGGAGCAACGTGGTGGCATCAATTCGTAAATCAGCGTCTTCAATGGAATAGCGTCTTTTTTTTAAATGAAATGTGCCTCGGCCATTCAGTTCTACATGGCTGTCAATGTGACAGATTTCTTTTTTATAGTTAATCGTACCGAATATATCACATCCTATCTCAATAATATTACTGAGCAATCCTGTGCATTGATATGTCAGCCGGGAAATCGTTACCTGCTGATTGTTTAAGCGATCGTTCAATCGAATTTCAGCATCCTTGATAACCACACTTCCGAGAGTGAGAAGAGAAAAGGATTGGTCGGCAGTAAAAGGTTCTTCATTCTGAACCGAGGCTTTCTGTTGAGATGAACAAACAGTCAACAGATCATCCCAATTGTTTTTACCATTGGCCTGTCTGTCAAGATGCAACAACAGTCCCTGAAACAAAATTCTTTTAAATACAATTTTTTTTTCAAAAAGAGGCCAAATTTCCAGATATATATTGGTGGATTGTATGTGAGCCTGAGGCATTGGGGCAAAGCCCCGGGCATTGCCCAGGGTAATACCTGAAATATTGAAACCAATATCCGGAAAAAAAGAAACAGACACATCCTGAATCTGTACAACCCTCTGTAATTGCTCTGTAAGAATATGCTCAATATGATACTTAAAGGCATCTGTATTGAAAAATCGGGGTATGATCAGCAGTGCCATACCGATAAGAATAAATAACACGGTAGCGATAACTAATAAATATCTGAATAGTTTTTTCATGGGAATCATTATTTGTTAAATCCTTTGCTCGGGTCGTCCCTGCTCATGCTCTTGCAGCAGGGGAACGACGTGATCAAATGGATTTAGGATTGGTTTGTTTTATTTTAGGCTATTTTGTTTATTGCTGCAAGTCTCAGACCATTTTGTTTGATTTTTATGATGAATGACACTTTCGAAACAGTATACCATTCTTTTCTTCTAAATAAAATCTTTCATATTCCCAAATTAATAGTGTCCCTTCGGTAAGCATATCTTGACTTTTGGCCATATAATTTCCCCCAAAATTTGGACAGTCCCTTAAGCTCTAAATATACTATTATAATTATAAAGATAAAGAAACATAATTGGCTATTGTGTTTTTGATAAAAAAAATATATGAATGATCTTTATTTATTTTTTGCCATTCAACAAATCACCTTGGTTTAGAATATTTTTTAACACGTCCCCTTTTATGAAGGAGAATATCAATGAAAAAATTATCTTTTGCCTTGATTTTTCTGACGATTTTGTTGGTTTCATCGGCTGTAGCTGATACAATTACAATTCGTGCGGACATCTGGTGTCCATACAATTGTGAGCCAGGCTCTGACAATCCAGGATATATGATTGAAATTGCTCAAAAGACATTGGGCAAACAAAATCATACCATCGATTATCAATCAATGCCCTGGGCCAGAGCGCTTAAACAAACGCGAGAGGGAATATTTGTTGCTGTTGTTGGTGCATATATCGAGGATGCACCAGATTTTCTGTTTGCAGATTACCTGGGTACGAGTACCATGATTTTTTATGGTCGAAAAGACAGCACCTGGAAGTTTGATGGCGTTGACTCTTTAAAAACAGTCAATCTTGGTGTTGTTAGAAATTATGCGTATACACCAGAACTTGACAAGTATATCGCTGAAAACAGTAAGCAAAAAGCTGTTCAGCTTGCTTCAGGAGAAGATGCTCTTGAGGTGAATATCAAAAAATTAATTCGATCTCGAATCGATGTATTTGTTGCCAATGAAATGGTTTTTGGTTATCATATTAAACAAGCAGGTCGCTCTGTAGATGATTTCAAACATTGTGGGGTTTTAAGTACAGATAAAGTTCATATGGCCTTTTCTCCAAAAAATCCAAATTCCAAAGCTTATGTAGAAACAGTAAACAATGGACTGAAAATGCTCAGAACATCCGGAGAATTGAAAAAAATTCTAGACAAATATAATGTTCAAGACTGGATTAAATAGTGTCAGAAAAAGAAAGACCAGGAAGAAAAACTAAATTTAAGATTAAAAAAAAGCCCTTTCAATGTATTGAAAGGGCTTTTCTGGTTTATAATGCACTATATCAGCAAGATATGTCCTTGCGATTGTAAAACGTTTGTCTGTACGACCGAAAGGGTGCAACACAAAAAAGTTGCACTTTTTTCTTAGCCCTGTAAGGGCGTTAAATACCAGCCCAGGGCAACGCCCTGGGTAATGGTATAAGGGTGTTTTAGCCCTGAAAGGGCGGGACATATTGCAATGTTCA
>PEAL01000317.1 GCA_002753725.1 Deltaproteobacteria bacterium | reverse complement strand
GGATGCAGGGAAAACATATCAGTTAAAGTTTATTTATATTCAAAATGATCTTGTTGTTAAATCACAATGGGCGGGTGAAAATAATAGTGGGGTAGATACGAGAGATGAAGCAAAGAAATATCAGACAAATAGAGAGGTATTGTTTCGGTTTGTGAATTAAAAGCAGAAAAAGTCATGGTTTGGCTTTTTCTGCTTTGAGTGTAACCAAAATTGCTGTTCAAGGCTTTGATTTTGCGAAACCATTGGAAGAAAAGTATGCCTCATCTATGATTCATCAGAAATACTTCTAATGCATACGTATCTTGAATTACCTGCGACAAAAGACTAAAAAATGCATGCATTTTTACAGGAATATGATATCAATACTCGAAAAACTTTTTTTAAAGGAGATCAACCATGAACCATTTTGAAAAATCTGTGCAGGATGTGATCGCAGCAAGATCATCTTGCAGAAGCTATATTGAAGACCCCATCCCAATAGAAAAACAAAATAAAATCAATGATTTTTTTAAGGATCACATCACAGGGCCATTTCATTCAACGGCCCGGTTTATACTGGTCTCTGCCACCAAAGATGATACTGACGCCTTGAAAAATCTTGGCACATATGGATTTATCAAAGGTGCGAGTGGTTTTATTATAGGAGCTGTGGATAAACATTCAGAAAAAAACATGGAAGATTACGGCTATGTTATGGAAAAAATTATCCTGCTTGCAACAGATCTGGAACTGGGAACCTGTTGGATCGGAGGGTCATTTAACAAAAGCTCATTTGCTCAGAAAATGGATATCAAAGACAACGAAATGCTCCCCGCAGTTGCCGCCATTGGCAATAAAAGGGAAAAACGTACGGCTGTAGATTCAATTATCCGATGGGCCGCAGGATCAAAAAACAGACAGCCTGGGGAACATCTGTTTTTTAGCGATACCTTAGAAACCCCACTGACTCAAAAAATGGCAGGGGATTATGCCCTCCCTCTTGAAATGGTTCGATTGGGACCATCGGCATCCAATAAACAACCCTGGCGAATTGTTAAAGACAATAATCAACCGATATTTCATTTCTATTTGCAGAGATCGAAAAGCTACAGCAGAAATTTCAAACTGTTAAAATGGGCAGATTTGCAAAGAATCGATATGGGGATCGCCATGTGTCATTTTGAATTATCTGCCAACGAAATAGGCTTAAATGGCCGGTGGCATGTCGCTGACCCAGAACTCTCAAATGTACCTGAAGATATTGAATACAGTGTCACATGGATTGGACAAGATCACGCAAACAGATGAATATGATACATCAGAACAGTATTGGTGCAAATGCTTTGAATCGCTTGAGATATCGTTTATTTATCCTGTATCAACATGTTTTTTCTTGACAAGCGGGTCAGCTTTTTTTACAAGAACAAAATTATTTACATATTTATTAACCATCATCCATCAGCGTCATCAGACAATTTATCGAAAAGAAAATGAACACATTAGCAAATCCGTCCAATTACTTTTATTTTTTTTGTTTTAGCCGAACGGGTCTGCTCATGGGTTAATGTCAATATACAATTTATTTCAAGCCGTGAGCAGACAAAACGTTCGCGGCTTTTTTCATTCAAGGCTGTGAGCGATTTTCGTCACGGCCTTTTTTTTTGAAAATTTAGCAATGATCTTTTCATACCTTACCAGTAAGGCAGTCCGCTAAACAAAATTTTCAGACCGGATAAGGTATTCAACGATCGTTGCAACGCTTTAATTAAAGGAGAATCTTCATGATAGGAAAAGCCATTCGTTTGGAAAGAATTATCAATCGGGACACCGGTCGATGTGTTATTGTGCCAATGGATCACGGTATGAGTGTTGGCCCCATATTTGGTATTACAGACATGAAAATATCAATGGCACAGATGGCAGATGGTGGTGCCAACGCTGTTGTGGTTCATAAAGGCATTGTCGGATCAGGCCATCGGCAATCCGGGCCGGATATGGGCTTGATTGTTCATTTGTCCGCCAGTACGTCTCTGGCTGTTGAACCTAATTCAAAAACGCTGGTATGTTCGGTTGAAGAGGCGATCAAGCTGGGTGCTGATGCGGTATCGGTTCATATTAATATTGGTGACAGCAATGAAAAGCAAATGCTCGAAGATGTCGGTAAAATATCCTACAAAGCTTCGGAATGGGGTATGCCGCTATTGGCAATGGTTTACCCGCGAGGGCCTAAAATTGATGATGAATATGATCCCAAAGTCATTGCTCATGCGGCACGACTGGGCGCTGAGCTGGGGGCTGACGTTGTTAAGGTGTCATACACCGGTGACCCTGAATCCTTTCAAAATGTCGTTGCTGGCTGTCATGTACCGGTTGTCATTGCCGGAGGGCCGAAAATGGAATCTGACAGGGCCATTCTTGAAATGGTCAAAGGTGCTATTGATTCCGGCGCAGTGGGAACATCCATCGGACGAAATGTTTTCCAACATAAATATCCCACAAAAATGGTTCAAGCAATGACCCGTATTGTTCATCACAATGCTTCTGTTGAAGAAGCGCTTGCACTTATTCAATAATATGCAACAGGGGGAACCGTGAAACCAGAATCAACATCAGACACAGACAATCCTTTGCTGCCCTGTCGGGAGCAAATCGATAAAATTGATCATCAAATTTTATCATTACTCGTGGAACGGCAGGATATGGCTTTTAAAGTGGGCCAAATCAAAAAAGAAAAGGGCCTGGGTGTTTTTAACATGGCGCGTGAAGCGCAGGTTTTTAGACATTTAAAATCCAAAAGCCAGGGATATCTGAAACAGGAAGCCATCCATCACATTTTTTCTGAAATTATATCTGCTGCACGAACCGTTCAGCAACCGATCAATGTGGCCTATCTTGGGCCAGAAGCGACATTCAGTCATCAGGCGGCAATCTATCTTTATGGGCATTCCACCCTGTTTCGGGCCGCAGAAACCTTTGAAGATGTTTTCAGTCTGGTGGAAAAAGGTGTGTGCCAGCAAGGCATTGTACCTATTGAAAATTCTTATGAAGGGGCGGTCAATGTCACCATGGATCTGTTTTACAAGTACGATCTGAAAATTTGTGCTGAAATTTTTGTGCGTATCCGCCATCATTTACTGAGCCAATCCGAAAGTATGGAACCGGTCAAATGCATATATTCTCATCCCATGCCCATTGCTCAATGTCGATCTTGGCTTCGATCCAACTATCCACATGTTCCCACACAAAAAGTAGACAGTACGTCGGCAGCAGCCATTATCGCCCAAAAAGATCCGGAAGCGGCTGCCATTGGCAGCCGTCTGGCCGCAATGACCTATAAACTGAATATGCTGTCAGAAAATATTGAAGATCAACCGGACAATGTCACACGATTTTTAATTATCTCACGCGATGAGGCTGGAGCCACCGGCAAGGATAAAACGTCCCTGCTCTTTTTTCTGAACCACAAGCCGGGTGCATTGTATTCAGCATTGGCGCCTCTTTCTGAACATAATATTAACATGACACGCATCGAGTCCCGCCCCATGAAAGTCAGAAACTGGGAATATCTCTTTTTTGCTGATATTGAGGGCCATTTTTCTGAACTTCGTGTTCAGGCTGCACTCAAAGAAATGAAAGATCATTGTGCAATTCTAAAACGTCTGGGGTCTTATCCTGAAGGAGGTATGGTATGGGATTGATGTTTTCAAAAATAGGCATACTGGGTGGAACCCGTGGCATGGGGGCCTGGTTTGCTGATTTTCTTGAAAAACAAGGGTATGATGTCTACCCAGTGGGCCGATCCACCACACTGACACCGGAAATGATGGCGCGTCTGTGCGATGTTGTGGTCATTGCCGTGCCCATTCCGGTAACCGTTAAAATCATTCAAAAAATTGGCCCTATTCTGACAGAACGTAGGCTTCTGATGGATCTGACATCCATCAAGCAAATCCCTCTTGAAGCCATGCTCGAACATTCAACTGCTGAAGTTGTTGGTGTACATCCTTTGTTTGGTCCCATAGAAGATGCAGAAGGACAACGGGTAGCAATATGCCCGGGTCGTGGGCGTCTGGGCCTGAAATGGGTGACCGATATTTTTGAAAAGGGAAAATTACAAATTTCGGTCATGGAACCACAGGAGCATGATCGCTTGATGGGTTTAATTCAGGGGGTAAACCATTTTTCTACCCTGGGATTGGCCCATTGTATTTTGTCCTCTGGTTTTTCAATTGAAGACATTGAAAAATGCAGTACCATTACATTCAAACGTCGACTGGATCGTATTTATAAACTCCTGGACCAGCCGGCTGAACTTTTTGGTTCACTTTTGATTGATAATCCAGAGTCTTTAAACTATATTCGTTTGTATCGAGATGTCCTGAATGAAATGATTCCCATGATTGAAAATAAAGACCATCGTGCTTTCCAGGAATTGTTTTTATCCTTGAAAAAACCCCTTGAAGAAGGATGATTGATGCAAGAAGGGGTCAGTTATTAAATGTATACAGTAAAGAAAGGCCACCATGTCTTATTCTATTCTGTCTCAAATCGGCAATACGCCAATGGTAGAAATTACCCGATTAAATCCCAACCCGCATGTCAAAATACTGGCAAAGCTTGAATATATGAATCCTGGTGGTTCTGTAAAGGATCGACCGGCATTGTCCATGATTGAATCGGGTGAACGCTCCGGTGAGTTGACACCCGATAAAATCATTATCGAAGCAACCAGTGGCAATACAGGCATTGGATTGGCTTTGGTTTGTTCCATCAAAAACTATCGCTTACTGCTTGTTATGTCTGAATCAGCCAGTATGGAACGTCGAAAAATCTTGTCCGCCAGAGGGGCGGATTTATTACTAACCCCTGGCCATTTGGGAACCGATGGTGCCATCGAGGAAGTGTATCGATTGGTTCGGGAAAATCCAGGCAAATATTTCATGACCGACCAGTTTAATAATCCCGAAAACTGGAAAGCCCATTATGATACCACTGGCCCTGAAATTTGGGAACAAACCCGTCAAACCGTGACAACCTTAATTGCATCGATGGGCACAACCGGAACGGTTATGGGAATATCCCGATTTTTAAAAGAAAAAAATCCAGACATTTCGATTATTGGTGTAGAGCCCTTTTTAAATCACAAAATTCAGGGCTTAAAAAACATGAAAGAATCTTATCAGCCGGAAATCTATGAAAAAGATCGACTGGATAAGAAAATAAATATTGATGATGACAAAGCCTTTGAAATGACTCGTCGATTGGCACTTGAAGAAGGACTGTTTGTGGGCATGAGCGCTGGTGCTGTTATGGAAATTGCTATTCAGGAAGCTGCTCATATGAAAGAAGGAACCATTGTGATGATTTTCCCAGATAGCGGAGAACGGTATCTGAGTACGTCTTTATTTGATGTCCAACAAAAGAAAAGCCTTTCTTTTCATAATACACTGGGCAACAAAAAGCAGTCTTTTTCCCCTCAGGCATCTGACAAGGTTGGTATGTATTGTTGTGGGCCCACAGCAAATGATCGCGTATCCATTTCAGAATGCCGACGATTTGTGTTCTATGATCTTTTACGACGATACCTTGAATTTCGAGGGTATGAGGTCACACAAGTGATGAATATCACGGATTTGGATGATAAAACCATTCATGGCGCAATGGAAGCTGGTGACGATTTATCAAGCTTTACTCAAAAACATATTGATGCCTTTATGCACGATATGGACGTTCTTGGTATTCAGCAAGCATCGGAGTATCCTCGGGCGAGCAAAGATATTCGGGATATGATTGAATGGGCTGAAAAACTTCAAGATCGGGGCTATGCCTATGAAAAATTACGGTCATTGTATTTTGATATATCCAAATTTCAAAATTATGGCCGCTATTCAGGTATTGATTGGAGTAATATTCGTCAGGGAGCAATTACCAATTCAGATAGTTATGAAAAAGAAAACCCCAGAGATTTTACCTTGTTCAAACGTTGCCGCCTCTCAGAACTGAAACAGGGCCTTTATTACAAAACCCGATGGGGGAATGTTAGACCCGGATGGCATACAGAATGCGCTGTTATGGCAAATAAATATTTGGGCTCCACATTTGATATTTATGCCGGAAGTATGCATCTTATTTTTCCGCATCAGGAAAACATGATTGCCATGTCACAGGCCCTCAATGGAAAAATACCAGCTTACATTG
>PEAL01000316.1 GCA_002753725.1 Deltaproteobacteria bacterium | reverse complement strand
GGTCTTTTCCTAGTTACTGCATTTAAAATCTCGGGCCGCGCGTTCCAAACATACATGACAACAGCAGCGGTTACGGCACCTTCAACAATACCAATGGCGAAATGAATCGGCATCATCAACGAAACAAATGTTTTAAAGGGCAATTCGGATATTCCTGAGAAGAATGTTTCCATGACGACACTCAAGGCTCCTAACTGAAGCGCGACAATAGCCGATACACTACAGGCAAAAATGATTTTCCTGGTTGAGGGCTGGGTTTTATTAATAATTTTGCGATAAATCAACGGATAGGCAAAGAAGCAGGGAAAAAATCCCATATTAAAAATATTACAACCCAAAGCTAAAAGACCGCCGTCTCCAAAGAATAACGCTTGAACCATTAATACAGAAGACATGACAAGAAATGCCGCATACGGACCCAAAAGGATACTTAAAAGCATCCCTCCACCAATATGACCACTTGAACCGGTTAAAGGAATTGAAAAATTAATCATTTGAGCGGCAAAAACAAAAGACGCTAGAACACCCATGAGAGGAATTTTTTTATCATCCCTTAATTCAGAAACTTTTTTTGAACTGTACCCAATGAGTCCCGCGGAAACAGTCCATATCGCAATACCTGTTGTTGGTGAAATAAGCGCGTCTGCCATATGCATAAATAGTGCTCCATAATTAGTGTCATCCCGAGGAACGAAGTGACGAAGGATCTAGATTCTTCGTCATGCTGCGCATGACTCAAAATGACGAGCTGCGAGTTTTTATTTATTTTGTTAACATTGTCCTGAAGAAATAATGAAATTTACTAAAAAGATTTTAAAGGATACCTTCTCCTGTTGTCGACATATTAAGGGTTCCGTGCTTGACGCCTTTTATCGCCGATAAAAGGTCTGAAAGCCGTTTGACTTCCTTGGCTCGACCTTTAACGGCAATGATCTCCAAACAATTATTATGATCTAAATGAATATGCTGTGAGGCCATGATGATCCCATGAAAATCATGCTGAATATCGGTTATTTTACTCTGCAATTCTCGTTTATGATGGTCAAAAATGATCGTAACCGCTCCAGCAACTTCATCTTGATCTTCCCATTGCTGTTGGACAAAATTATTGCGAATTAAATCACGAATGGCTTCTGAGCGATTCGCATAACCTTTCTTTTTAATTTGTTTATCAAATTTGTCAGAAAGATGTTTATCTAATGAAATCCCAAATCGAACTAAATCTGACACGCATTCTCCTTTGTTACTTTTTTAAGAATAGTAACACGATATAAAAACCTGTCAAGCCTAAATTTTAATACCTTTTTTTGAAATAAATTTGCTTTATAGAGTTTTATAATATATATTTAACTCCATAAGCTTACGGATATTAGTCATATCATTGTGTCTTCCTATCTGTTATAATCATCCAACTATACAAATAAAAATTATTTATAAAGAGCGTGAGGTCTTTATAATAAAGTATTAAATTAATCCTGAAAGGATATGTAACCGATGAAAACATTTGATCAATTAGGTTTATCAGAAGAAACCTTAAAAGTACTTAAATTACGAGGATTTGAAGTTCCTACCCCTATTCAGGAAAAAGCTATCCCCATTCTTCTTAAAGGGAAAAAAGATATTATTGGTCAAGCACAAACAGGAACAGGAAAAACAGCGGCTTTTGGATTACCGATCCTTGAACGATTAGATAAGAACTTACGCGCGGTTCAGGCGCTCATTCTGACCCCGACTCGTGAACTAGCTATTCAGGTTGCAGAAGAAATCCATTCTCTCAAAGGTAAAAACCGCGTGAGCGTTGTTCCGATATACGGCGGTCAATCAATAGACATACAGCTAAGACAGCTAAAAAAAGGTGTTGATATCGTTGTTGGCACCCCTGGACGCGTGATCGACCATCTTAATCGTAAAACACTTAAACTTGATAAAATATCCTTTCTTGTCCTGGATGAAGCAGATGAGATGTTGAACATGGGTTTCATTGACGATGTTGAACAAATCATGAAAATCACATCAAAAGAAAAACAAACCCTTCTTTTTTCAGCGACGATGCCAGCCATGATTATAAAAATTGCTCAAAAGTACATGAGCGATTATGAAACCATCAAAGTAACAACCGGCGGATTGACCGCAACCAAGACAGATCAAATTTATTTTGAAGTCTCTGCTTCTGATAAATTTGAAGCCTTATGCCGTATCATCGATATTGAAGAGCAATTTTATGGGCTTGTTTTTTGTCGGACAAAACGTGATGTTGATGATGTAGCCAATCATTTAATGGAAAGAGGATATGATGCTGAAGGATTGCATGGAGATATGTCCCAGGCCCAACGGGAAAAAGTTCTAAATAAGTTCAAAAAGAACACATTGAATGTGCTTGTCGCGACCGATGTGGCTGCCCGAGGGATTGATGTGCAAGATTTAACGCATGTCATTAATTTCGCACTCCCTCAAGATCCTGAGTCCTACGTTCATCGTATTGGAAGAACAGGTCGCGCGGGAAAAGACGGGATTGCTATCACGTTCGTTACCCCAGCGGAATACCGTCGATTACAAGCTATTCAACGTCAAACAAAAACAGATATCCGTAAAGGCAAATTACCAAACGTGGCAGAAGTTATCAAAACAAAAAAAGCACGGATTAAAGCCGTTCTTCATGAAATTACCCAAACGTCTCTTGTAAATGATTATATTCAAATGGCTAATGAACTGCTCGAAAAGAACCCCCCTACTGATATTATTGCCGCCCTTATACAATACACATTTCAGGATGAATTAAGCGCCAAAAATTATGTCGAAATTCATCAGCGTTCAGGTTCAGGGGTTGACACGAAAGGGAAAACACGGTTATTTGTCAAAAACGGAAAAAAAGATGGGCTGACTCGCAATAAATTAATTAAACATATTACAGAAAAATGTCATATTTCCCCTTCACAAATTAGGGATATTCATATCTTAGATAGCTTTTCTTTTGTCACGTTACCGTTTCATGAAGCCGAAATTGTGCTTTCGTCTTTCAAAAATCAGCGAAAAGGAAACAGCCTTTCCATTTCAAAAGCGAAAACAAGATAAATCTGATACTGCTTGACAATCTACGACTGCGACATATATTAATACTATTACAATATTTTTCTTCGTCTTTGTCTTGTCGATATTTTGAACGTGTTCATGTGAAAACTTTCATTTACAGGAGATATTTAAAACAATGAAAACTGTCTCAGACTATATGACCAAAAAATTGGTTGTTACCGAGAGCAATATGTTAATTGTTGACGCTATCGCTTGTATGCGTGAAAGAAATATCGGTTCAGTCTTTGTCACAAATGAGCACACCAATGAAATAATTGGCATTTTTACTGAACGTGACCTTTTAAGAAAAATTGACTTAAATAATCCTCAATCGTTAAAAGTATTAACAGTACGGGATATTATGACAACGACTATAAAAAAGATTGACGCGAAAGAAACTTTTGTAACAGCCGCCGAAATGATGAAAGAATCAGGAATAAGGCATTTAGCGGTTACGAATAATGGTATTATTGTTGGAATCGTTTCTATCAGGGATCTGATTTAATTTCACAATCTTGAAATTCTGTACAGGCAGGATTACATCGCTCAACACCTTGGATATTCCCTTCCATTAAACAAGCTCTTATCGTTCCATCACACACTTCATTTCCATTAATGATCTCATCACCACAAAATTCTAAAGAATAGCATTCATTAAATAACAAGCAGTCTTGTTCACAATGTTGAATGCCAACATACCCTTCAGGTGTGGTACACGATTGACTGTCACCATCACATATTTCAAAACCATTAATTAACCCATCTCCGCAAAGCTCCCCGGATTCACACTCAAGAAAACCACTACACTCGGGGTTGCATTCTTGCAACCCAGCATACCCTTTATCACTTAAACACGGTTGACTATTATTATCGCAAACTTCCATGCCATTAATTTTATTATCACCACAACTCTCAATGGACTCACAACTATCATATCCCTGACAATCAGCTCGGCACTGCTTAAAACCATCCTGGCCAGATTCCGTTAAGCAATTATCACTATTATTATCACACGCCTCAAAACCATTTGTGATACCATCTCCGCATAGTTCCACTGAAACACATTCTTCAAACCCCGTACAATCAGATTTACAGGCTTGTCGACCTGAATAACCTTCACGATTAACACATTCCTCAGTATTAAAATCACATTTTTCATCTGGATCTATAACTTTATTACCGCAATTCGAAGGCATCATACTATCCATCTCAATATTAACTATTTCTGTTTCATTTTGCGGGAAGAAATGCTCTGCCCCTGCCGATTCAGACGAAGGCTGTTCCGTCATATTATCATTAGGGTCAATAAGCGCAATCTCCTCAGCAAATGCTAAATGATTTGATCCCAACATAAAAAGCAATGATATAAATATAATCTTCAGCATTAGCAAACTCCTATTAAATAACGCTTAACTTAAGGTCGCATATATATGGTGGCGCCGGCCGCATCCATACGTATAACTTCCAGCTGCACCTTTCCTTCTAAATTAACAACATCGCTGATGTAATCATCAATGTCATAATCATAAAATCCTGTGCTATCAAAAGCTAATAGATCAAACGAAACATCTATAGGGAGATTGACAACTTTTTTAAAGATTGTGCTGCCGGCGGGGTACTCAACTGTAAATTCTTTAATCATTTCAATATTTTTTTCAATCGCTAAATTCATATTCACTTGCCATGTCCGTCCTGTGTCATTAGTAAAACGCAACTTAATCATATCACCATTTTTAAAGTTAGTTATGTTGGCGATACTCAACGTCCTAATTTCTTCAGAACTAGGAACCCATAATTTTGTGCCTTGACGAATAATGAGGCCGCCTCCTGGGATATTGTTTCTTAAATTAATAAAAATGCTTCCCTCTTTCTTAAGAGAATTATCTTGAGCGTCAAAAGCACTAGTTGATTTTTTAATTTTACTTGGCAAAATAGCGGTACAAGAAACTTTGATGCCATTAACAATTTGTATTTGATCATAAGGGACAAGGCCGGTTTCTTCAGAAACTTTAACTTCTGTGTTGGTATTATCAAAATATTGAAATCTAAAGTCGCTAAAAATGACACCATCCTCCCGATTATTCGGCAAGATAAAGGTGTCGTTCTTATATCGGCGGACAATCTTACCCTGTTCAAGTTTAAAAGACATAACAACATCTTGAAAAAGTGAAACATCAGGATGATACGTAAATCGAGCTTTTGCTTTGGGCGGCACTTCCTTTTGGAACATTACCTTTTGTTCAGACTCTTTACTATTAATCGTCTCATCGGACCGGATAAGCGCAACAGGAAAAATTTCCCATGTCGATTTACCACCGCGTGAAACTAAAACCTCGCCAATAGGCAATCCTGCCCCAGGTTTTGGTGGGCGATTCAGTGTGTACGTTTGGTCAATGTCATTAATCCCATGGGTAATATGTGTGTCATCGATCCATAAAGGCACAAAAACAATAGAATGCGAGCTAGCACTTAAAATCTCCAATGAGTCACGTATACCATTATTTTTATAATCACCATCAAAAAGCACGGCAAGGACATGATCGAGATATCGCTGCAAAAAAAGATCATTTGACACAAAGGTATACGTGTCAAAAGCAACAGAAAAGAGCGACATAAGTAACCCCACAATAAAACCAACCAAAACCATGGTTAGTAAAATTTCTATTAATGTGAACCCTGCCTGCTTCTTCGTGATCGTTAATTTGTTAAAGAAATTATTGATTTTCATTATTTACATTGAAGGACGCCATTCCATATCTTCAAACAGAGTGACGACCTCTAATTCCATTCGATTATCATTATAACCGGTACCTGTAATTAAAAAGGCTTGAATATGTACTTCTAGTGGTTCGGTACCCAGCTTAATTTCTCTATATATCCGCCATTTCTTTCCTTGAATTTCATAAGGCTTGTAGTTTCGCGGCGGATCCCACATATTACCATCCCGCTTAAGTTGCTCAACGGTATAATTGAGATTTTTAAGCTTTTCCATCCCTTCCTTGACTAAAAACCGCGCTGTCATTAAATCATTAATCTGATTTGTTTGTTCTAGGGCGACTCGGTACATATTCATTAAGGGTAAAAAGCCAATACTCAATATGATAAGAACAACCAATATTTCGATATAAGTAAATCCAGCGGTGTGCTTATTAATTT
>PEAL01000315.1 GCA_002753725.1 Deltaproteobacteria bacterium | reverse complement strand
CTTTTGTCCAATAAGATTCAGCAATTAAACTATTATGCCGGCTGTGATGTAGGTTCCACAACCGGAAAGGCTGTAATCGTTAATCATGAGGGAATTCAGGGACAGGCTGTTTGTCCGGCTGAGATTGATCCGGAAAAAACCGCCCAAAAAGTCCTGACGTTGGCTTATGAAAACATCCATGCGATCAATGATCCAAAAGATTTATGCTATTTGATTGGCACCGGCTATGGCCGACGAGAAATACCCTTTGCCAATGAAAATATATCTGAAATTACCTGCCACGCAATGGGCGCTTTTTCATGTCAACCAGAGACACGTACTATTATTGATATTGGTGGTCAGGATGTTAAAGCGATTGCTGTGGGGGAAAATGGAGAAGTGCTTGATTTTGCAATGAATGACAAATGTGCCGCCGGAACCGGTCGATTTTTTGAAATGATGGCCCATATTTTTCGAATGGATTTAACGCAGTTTTCTGAATTGTCATTAGAAGCACAAACAATCATTCCGGTGACATCCCAATGTAGTGTATTTGCAGAAACAGAAGTCATTACCCTGCTGGCGAAACGAAAAAGTGCGGCAGATATCGCCGCAGGCATTCAATCCTCTGTGGCCAAGCGGTGTTTTACACTTTTGAAAAAAACCGGAATTCAACCGCTTGTTACCATTACTGGCGGATGTTCAAAAAATTTGGGCTTGATCAAAGCCCTGGAAAAAAAACTTCGACTGCCCATCCATCATTTATCCGTTGATCCACAACTGATGGGTGCCTATGGGGCGGCTGTCATTGCAATGAAGAAAGGAAAAGATCAAATGATCAAACCATGCCGCAATCCTCGATTACAAACAATCAGTGAATTACACCGCAATTGAAGCATGATCCCATTGATAATACATGCTCCTGCTAAAATAATATCCTCACGTCCAGGCTGAAGTCCAGGAATTGTTTTTCTTTTTTCAAGTGGTTGTGATGAATAGGCTTTCATTTGTTCTGCGACGTCCTGTCTGGACAAAAGGGTTCCTTGAATGCAGCCTGGATCAAAGGTGTTCATCTTATGTTTGACAGCAGCCATTGTTGTCACCGCCCCCCCTAAACCAATAAGTTGATCAACAGGGCCGGACAGATCATATTTTCTGAACTGTTGAACAATATGGTCTTGTGCAAGAGAGAGCTGTTCTGGTTTTACAGGATCATCACAGAAAAATTTTTCTGTGATAAGGACAGCACCAATATCAATACTGATTCGTTTTTTGATCTCCTGTCCCCATCCAAAAGTAAACTCAGTGCTTCCTCCGCCAGAGTCAAATACAACGGTGTTAACAGGACTTGTTTTTATACTTGAGATAGCAGCCTGGTAGGTAATTCTGGCTTCATCATCGCCCGAAAGGATACGAATATCAAGGTTGCACTTTTCCTTGATACGTTTGATAAAGATATCAGCATTTTTGGCTTTCCTCAGGGCCATTGTTCCAACAGCACAAATATCATCTGCACCCAACTGATGGGCTTTAAGGGATAATTCATTGATCTTATCTACATTTCTTTTCATTGCATCAATTGAAATCAAACCCGTTTGATAGAGGTGTTCTCCTATTCGGGTAATATGAACAGTGTCAACAATGATTGAATAATTTTCAGAATCCATTATTTGCGCGACACAAAACTTGATGGAATTGGTTCCAATATCAATGATGGCTTTTTTTTTTTCATAGGCAATGAACAGGTGTGAGCTATAGTGGTGAATTAAGCTAAATTTCATCCAAAAAATTCATCCTATTTCTTTTCCATTAACAGTGTAAAATTTTTAGATAAGGGGTAGCACTTTTGTGCTACCTATATCTATTTCTTTTTTTTTGACATTTAAAAAAAGACAATAAATTTTTGCCCCAGGATATTAGCCGTTCCACAATCAAACATTGATAATTTCATAAGCCGCGCGAATCAACCTGTCCTTCAGTGCCCAACCCAATCCAATTTCGGGTGGCATTTTCATCAAAATGTAATTCATACTTTGAGAATCAAGGGTTCGCATACACGCAAACAGTTTTTTGGCAACGGTGCCCAGATCATTGATAGATCCTAATTTCATGATGGTTCCCCCTTTGTTCTGAAAGAATGCAGCATTTTCATCTGTTACCATAACACCAACTGTTTTATTGTTTTTCAATAGATGATGGATCTGTTCTTCCATAGCAGTTAAAATTTTATCTGTATGATCTCCAGAAAACAGTAACAACCTGGCTTTGGGAGCATAATGTTTGAACAGCTGACCAGGCGAGCGGTGCGTGCTGTTTTGTGCATCCAAATAGCGTGTACTCATGTGAACATCCGGTATGGATGATTTTAAATCTTCCAGGATAATTCCACCCGGCCTTAAAATGCAGGGTGGTGATTGCGTTAAATCCAATACTGTGGATTCAAGTCCAATATCCGTGGCACCGCCATCAATAATCATGGATATCCTGGCATCGAGATCATCAAATACATGCTGGGCAAGCGTAGGACTTGGCCGAGAAAACCGGTTTGCACTGGGGGCAGCAATGGGACAACAGGATTGCTGAATTAACAGACGAGCAATGGGATGCGCAGGTAAACGAACAGCAATGGTCTGGCCACCTGCAGTAACAGATAATGGAATATCTGGATGTTTCTCAAGAATTAATGTTAATGGTCCTGGCCAATACTGATCTGCTAATTCCAAAGCACTGTCGGGTATGTTGATGGCCACTGATGTCAGTTCCCGGATATTCTGTATATGCACAATTAAAGGATCAGACGATGGTCGTTGTTTGACTGAAAAAATGGTTTGAACCGCCCCGGCATTGAAAGCATCAGCTCCCAGCCCGTAAACGGTTTCTGTTGGGAAAGCCACCAATTGTCCTGACTGAATCAGTTGTGCAGCCTGATTGATAATATCCATGTCTGGTTTTTGTAAAGAAACCGGAATGATCTTCGTTTGCATGGGGTCAATAGCCATCATTCGTTCTCTATCCCAAAAGGTGCATTGGCGCTGGCATCCAGATTTAAACCAGACGTTTCACCCTTTTTTAGTTTATAATATGCCAGAGCAGCAATCATGGCTGCGTTATCCATACATAAGGCCATTTGCGGAAAATAAAGATGCATGTCCTGCCTGGCTGCATTTTGATCAAAGGTCTGTCTGAGAAGGCTGTTGGCAGAGACACCGCCTGCAACAGCAATGGTAGAGACACCTTTTCGAATCGCTGCATTCATTGTCTTTTTTACCAGAACATCAATGACAGCCTGTTGAAAAGAGGCGACAATATCTGGAATGGGAAGAGGACTCCCCTCTTTCTTTAATTGTTGGACACATGTGAGCACAGCCGTTTTCAGGCCGCTGAAACTAAAATCATCGGTGGATCTATTGAGCATCGGGCGTGGAAATGAAAAAGCCTTTGGATTGCCTGTTTTTGCCAATCGATCAATGATTGGCCCGCCAGGATAACCAATGTTCAATAATTTGGCGATCTTGTCAAAAGCTTCTCCAGCAGCATCATCAAGGGTCATCCCCAGAAGCTCATACTGACCATGCCCCTGAACATGAATCAACATATTGTGCCCACCAGAAACTGTCAGGCAAATGAAAGGAAATTCAATGTTCGGATGATCGACAATAATGGAATAGATATGCCCCTCAATATGATGCAATCCAATGATAGGAATATTTCTCGCAAAAGCAATGACTTTTGCAGCAGCAACGCCCACGACAACCGATCTCAATAATCCTCGCATGGCATTGACACCAATGGCATCTATATCCGCATATGTCATGTTTGCTTGAACAAGCGCTGCTTCAATGACGCGCGTGATTACCTCGGTATGCCGTCTGGCGGCAAGCTCTGGAACAACACCGCGATATTTTTCGTGAACCTTTTGTTGATCCCAAATCACATTGGACAAAATTTCATGCCCATCCCTGACAACTGCTGCCGAGGTGTCATCACAAGCAGTTTCTATGCCTAAAATATTCACAGTTTTTTCCTTATCCATTGATTTTTTTATTAATAATTATTGTATCATCATTTTTTTTATCATGGCATAATTATTGCTAAAATCAATACCACGATATGGTTTTATTTTCAAATGGTTATTTCATCAGCAGCCGCGGTGAAAGTGGTTGTTTTGAAAAGGAGCACTATGGCAAAGATTGATGCATTTTTCAAATTAATGAATGAACAGGGCGCTTCGGATTTGCATCTTGTAGCAGGACAACAGCCAGCCATGCGGATCCGTGGAGAGATGGAGCGGATTAAATATAAGGTTCTGGATGATGATACCCTGAAAAGCATGCTGTACGAGATTGCACCCGAAGACAAGGTAAAGTTGTTTGAAGAAACCGGTGATATTGACTTTGGCTATGAAATTCCAGGCCTTTCGCGATATCGTGCAAATTTCTTTCAACAAAAATATGGTGTGGCCGCTGTTTTCCGATCCATTCCCACAAAAATCATGACATGCGATGATTTGGGGTTACCGCCAGTCATTCCTAAACTGGCATCCTTACCCAGAGGGTTGGTGCTGGTTACCGGCCCTACAGGAAGTGGTAAATCGACAACCCTTGCTGCAATCATTGATGAAGCCAATAAAACGCGAAAAGACCACATTATCACTGTTGAAGATCCGATTGAATTTGTTCATAAAAGCCAGAGCTGTATTATTAATCACCGTGAAGTGGGGCTGCATACCCGAAGTTTTAATGCTGCACTTCGTGGGGCGTTGCGTGAAGATCCGGATATTATTCTGGTTGGGGAAATGCGGGATCTGGAAACCATTTCTCTGGCCATAGAAGCTGCTTCCACCGGACATCTGGTTTTTGGAACACTTCATACCACCAGTGCGGCAAAAACAGTTGATCGTGTCATTGAAGTCTTTCCCAGTAACCAACAGGCTCAGATTCGATCCACCTTATCCGATGGTTTAAGGGCTGTCGTGGCTCAGGTTCTTTTTAAGCGAATCGATAAAAAAGGCCGTTGCGCTGCCCAGGAAATATTAATTGCCACGCCAGCTGTTCGAAATTTAATTCGTGAAGCAAAAACGTTTCAAATCAATTCTATGATTCAAACCGGAAAACAATTCGGCATGCAACTTCTGGATGACTCGATCATGGACCTGTACAAGAAAAAATGGATCAGCGCAGAAGAAGCCTATGCAAAATGTAATGATAAAAGCCGGTTCCGACCATTTCTAAAAAAATCACCCACTGATTTTACCGAAGTATAACAGGAGTGAGTATGAGAATAGAATGTCAGACATGTAATACACATTTTAAACTGGATGACAGCCTCATCAAAAAAGATGGTACAAAGGTGCGATGCTCAAAGTGTAAAGAGATCATCACTGTGTATCCTCAAGAGGATAAACCGTCAGCAAAACCTTTTGCTAAATCCGGTCAAGCAGAACAAATAAATGTTGAAGCTGAAAAGTTTGAAAAAAATAGTATTGCAGACATTGATACACAGGTGAAAAGCAAAAAAGCCAATACTCGCATCATGGTTTTGATTGGCCTGTTCCTTCTATCAATTACCGGCCCAATATCTTTTTATTTTCAATATTTGGATAAATATGCCGTTCTTTTGATTTCTGTTGCCTTTTTGGGAATCCTCTGGCCACAATTGAGCAATATCGCTGCTGGCATCTGGCTAAAGATTGATCCCCAGTTTCAGGAAGGCGATCACATTGGCATTGAAAACAATACTCAGGGATATGTGAAACAGATAAACTTTCGCACCACCCGCTTGCAAACTGACACAATGGCCATCATATCCATTCCAAACCATGTATTGATTCAACATAAAATTGTCAATTATTCGACCCACCCTGAATCCTGCCCTTTAACGTGTGAAGTGCAGGTCGATATTAACAATTCACCGGATCGTGTCCGAAAAATTTTGCTGGATGCTGCCCTTCCTGTCAAAGGTCTTGCAAAGGATCCTGCACCATTCACAAGTCTTTGTGGCTTGAGTGGAAATGGATTAAGTACATATGCTCTCTGTTTGTATATTGAAGATCAAGGGCTAAAATTAAACGCCCTTGAAGATATTTGGAATAAAATATGGCATCTGTTCAAACGTGCCGGCATTTTACCGTTTGTTGAGGTTACCGGCGAAGAAGATGAAATCACTGCATCCATTCTTGAAGAAGTTGATATTTTTCGGCCCTTTACGGATTATGCCAAATCGTATATGAGTAAAAATATGAACAGACGAAATTTT
>PEAL01000314.1 GCA_002753725.1 Deltaproteobacteria bacterium | reverse complement strand
CCTACGTGACAGTGACGTATCAAAATATTTTTTCAATCAATGGACGTGTCATCAAATGCCTGGGAGAGCTTGAAACCCAGGGACACATGGCACAACTCATTGTCCAGGTCGATGGACCATCTGCCATCACAAAAACACAGGCCCCGCCTTTACTGATCGGCGAGTATGTATCGGTTCAATTGAGTGGTAAATCTTTAAAAAATGCCTGCCAGCTACCCCGAATCGCATTGAGACATAATCAATGGATTTGGGTTGCACTACCCGATAAGACCCTGGATATTCGAACTGTTGGTGTTGGTTTCCGGGATACAGATGAAGTGTTTATCGAAAAAGGACTGTCTAATGGTGATCAGGTGATTGTTTCAGAAATTAGCGCCCCTGTTCAAGGAATGAAACTTCACGTAGAATGAGAGCATTCCTTAGGAATCATAATTAAATAACGTTTCTCCCATTCTTAAGAAGGAATAAAATGCGAAAAAAAGAAAAAAAATTCCAGGGCACGATTGCCTGGATGGCAGGTCGATCAGTACCGGCCAATTTGATTATGGCTGTTTTTTTGGTCGGTGGGTTTATTTTAGGTCAAAAAATAAAAAAAGAAGTTTTTCCTGATTTTGATTTGGATCGTGTAACCATAAGCGTTAGTTATCCAGGAGCCAGCCCAGAGGAAGTGGAACAAGGCATTGTTTTATCCATAGAAGAAGCTATCCAGGGAATAGAAGGGATCAAAACCATTGAGTCCAGGGCCAATGAAGGGCAGGCCTCGGTCACTGTTGAAATTAACGAAGGTGAAAACAATGCCAGCATCCTCAGAGATATTCAAAATGAAGTGGAACGAATAACATCCTTTCCAGATGATACTGAAGCACCTCAAATTTTTCTGGCTGCACGCAAGCGGTCGGTGGTGTCCCTGGTTTTGTATGGACAACAGGAAGAAAGGGTTTTACGTGCTGTTGTTGAAGATGTTCGCGATAAATTGCTTCAGGATGAAGACATTACATTGGTGGAACTTATTGGTGCCCGTGAATATGAAATCAGCATTGAAATAAAACAAGATGTTCTTCGTCAGTATCATTTAACCCTCGAACACGTTGCGCAACGCATTCGTGAAACAGCGGTAGACTTACCCGGCGGGGCTTTAAAAACAGGAGGCGGTGATATTCTGGTACGTATGAAAGAACGTCGCGAAAAAGATTATGAATTCGGCAAAATTCCTATTATCACCAGCCGAGATGGTTCCATGCTGCTGCTTGAAAATATTGCAACAATCAAGGAAGGTTTTGAGGAAACCAATGCTTTTGCTACATACAATGGAATGCCAGCCGTTCGCTTAGATGTTTATCGCGTGGGTGATCAAACCCCGCTTTCTGTCGCTGATGCTGTCAAACGTCAGGTAGAAACAATCAACCAGGAACTTCCGCCTGGAATTTTTTTGGAAAAACAGCGAGACAGAGCCAGCATCTATCGGCAACGTCTTGATTTATTACTAAAAAATGGGCTCATGGGCCTCATTCTTGTATTTGTGCTGTTGGCACTTTTTTTAGAAATTCGTCTGGCATTTTGGGTCAGCCTGGGTATTCCCATTTCTTTTCTGGGATCATTAATGATCCTTCCGCAAGTGGGAACCAGTATTAACATGATTTCCATGTTTGCGTTTATTGTCACATTGGGAATTGTTGTGGATGATGCCATTGTTGTGGGTGAAAGTGTTTATCAATATCGCCAGGATGGTTTAAGCTGGCATGATTCTGCAATCCAGGGAACGATAGATATTGCCATGCCCGTGACATTCAGCGTTTTAACCAATATGGTGGCCTTTATTCCCATGTTTTTTATTCCAGGTTTTTTGGGTAAAATTTTTTGTACGATTCCCATCGTTGTTATCAGTGTATTTTCCATTTCTCTGATCGAAAGCATTTTTGTTCTACCGGCACATTTGGGGCATCAAAAAAATAAAGACTCCAAAGGCTTTCTGTCGTCTATCAATCAGCATCAACAACGATTCAGTCGATTTTTTATCCGAATGGTACATATGTATTATCAGCCCTTTTTAGATTTTTGTCTAAAGAATCGATATGTAACCTTTAGCATCAGCCTTGCCATTCTGTTCACGACCATTGGATATGTGCAAAGTGGCCGCATGGGGTTTGAAATGTTTCCAAAAGTTGAATCAGATTATGCACAAGTTTCTGCAACACTTCCCTATGGGGTTCATGTCCAAAAAACTGCCGATGTTCAGAATCTCCTTGTTAACAGTGCAAAAATTATTGCAGAAAAAAATGGCGGGAAAGCTTTGGTTGAAGGTATTTTTGCAAGTATCAATGAAAATGAAACCACTATTTGGGTTTATTTAACCGCTCCAGAAGAACGACCCATTTCAACAGCAGATTTTACAAATCAATGGCGTAAACAAACAGGAAACATTACTGGCCTTGAATTTATTAAATTCGAATCTGATGCAGGAGGTCCAGGATCGGGTTCATCCATAACCATCGAGCTCAGTCATCGAAACATGGATATTTTAAAAGCAGCCTGTGCTGATTTGGCAAATGCATTGTCCGAGTATCCCAATGTCACAGATATTGATGATGGTTTTCAACCGGGTAAAAAACAAATTGATTTTCAAATTCGACCCGAAGGTACCAATGCCGGTTTACGTCCTTATGATGTTGCCAGACAAATACGCTATGCCTATTATGGTGCAGAAGCACTTCGCCAACAACAGGGACGAAATGAAGTTAAAGTCAGGGTGCGCTTGCCCCTTGAAGAAAGAGCCTCTGAATTTTATCTGGAAGAGATGATTATTCAAACCCCTCAGGGAACAGAAATACCTTTAAGAGATGTTGTATGGTTCAAACGCGGTCATGCCTATACAAAAATTGATCGAAAAAATGGTCGGCGGGTTGTTTCTGTTGGTGCAGATGTTCGCCCCAGAAGTCAAACATCCATCGTCCTCAATGCACTCAAAGAAGACTTCCTGCCGCAACTGGTCAATAAATATGCTGGATTGACCTATACCTTTGAAGGCAGGCAAGCGGATCAACGAGAAAGCATGCAGAGTTTGTTTCTTGGCTTGATGTTCGCACTCCTTGTCATCTATGCCATGCTGGCCGTCCCTTTTAACAGTTACAGCCAGCCATTTATTGTGATGATGGCCGTGCCCTTTGGTATTGTTGGCGCAATTTGGGGGCACTTGCTAATGGGCTATAGTTTGTGTGTCATCAGTATGTTTGGTGTGGTTGCATTATCAGGGGTGGTTATTAACGATTCGTTGGTATTCATTGATCTTGCCAATCGAAAGTTCAAAGAGGGACGATCACGTCATGATGCTATTGTTGCTGCGGGCCTGCAACGTTTTCGCCCCATATTATTGACCACTCTGACAACTTTTGGTGGACTTGCTCCCATGATTTTTGAAACGTCACGACAGGCGCGGTTTTTAATTCCCATGGCCATTTCTCTTGGGTTTGGAATTGTATTTGCCACCGGCATAACACTTATTTTGATTCCATCCTTGTATTTAATTTTTGAAGATCTTAGGAACATATTTTTTGAGCCTGAATAAAGTTTGCCGAGTTTATTTTCAAAAAAAGGGTTCTAAAATTTGGCAGAGATGATTCACTGCCCTCTGAAATAATTATTTTTCAAGTAACCATAAACTGAGAAAGGGGAAATACGTAATCACCAGAAGACAGCAAAACAATATTAATAAAAAGGGGAGTACAGAACGATATAAGGTGACAACAGGCTTGTTAAATCTAAAACTGGAAATAAACAAATTGATCCCTACGGGTGGAGTCATGTATCCAATTTCAAGATTCATCAGGAAAATAATGCCTAAATGAATCGGATGAATATCAAAAGCCGTGGCAATAGGCATGATGAGAGGTACAACGACAATGATTGCAGAAAAAATATCCATCATGCACCCAACAATTAACAAAAAGATATTGAGAACAAAGAGAAACCAATATTTATTGCTAATAAACTCTTTCATATAGCCAAGAACGATGTCAGGAATATTCATATCAATGAGAAAAGCGGTCAGGCCCATGGCACTGGCTAAAATGATTAAAATCCCGCCAACCATGACCATTGATTCTTTCATGATTAAAGGCAAGTCTTTGGTAAAGGAAATATCTTTATAAATAAAACATTCAATCATGATTGCATAAAAAGCGACCAGTGCAGATGCCTGGCTGGCAGTCACCAATCCACCATAAATACCAATGATAATGATAAATGGAAAAGGAATTTCCCATCGGACTTCCCACAAGGCACTGGTAGCTTCCTTTAAATTGAACTTGCTTGTGGGCACTTTAGCTAATTTTCCACGAATGATCGCATAAATTGATAACATTGAAATCATAAAAATGCCTGGAAGTAAGGCTGCTAAAAATAAGTCATCAATGGATGTTGACGATACAATACCATACAAAATGATGGGCAATGATGGTGGAAATAATAACCCGAGACCACCTGTGCAAGAAACCAGGCCCAGGCTGAAATGTTCCGGATATTTTTCATTGATCAAAATTGGATATAAAAATCCACCCAAAGCAATAATGGTGACGCCTGATGCTCCGGTGAATGCACTAAAAAAAGCGCAAGTGACCAATGTGACAACCGCTAAACCGCCATGAGCCCAGCCCAGTAAAGATCGGACAAGATTGGTCAGACGGGCGGGAGTATTACTTTCGGACAACACATATCCGCAAAATGTAAATAATGGGATGGCAATAAAAATATCCTGACTGGTCAGTCGTTTCATATCAATGAGCATACTGAGTAACGAGCCATCAATGGGGATCGTAAGATACCATAATAACAGGCCAAGACCGCCCATAATAATAAAAAGAGGCTCCCCAAACAGAGCAAATACCATAAACAATACACAAAAAATAATGCTCATAAGATCATGACCTTCTCTTTTTTGATGGTAATTGTATGGGAACGATGGGTTTGGTCTTGATCAGACCTTCAACCATAGACTTGAAAAAACGAAAAGCCAGTATACCAAAAGCAATGGGAATAAATATTTTGAAGGGCCATTCTGGAATGGAAAATAGATAAGCATCTACACCCGTGCCTGCACTTAATTTGGTGAAAAAGGAACCATCTTCATATAAAAAGTTGATATAATCAATGGCGATTAAGGAAAAAAGAAGAGAAATGGCAAAGCCGGCTGAATCCAAAACCACAGTAATTTGAGTCATAACTTTTCTGGATAATACCCTTGATGCCAGATCGATTTTGATATGTTGTCGACTTCGCAAAGCAAGGCTTGCGCCAAAAAAACCAACAATTCCTACCATCAGGGTTGCGATTTGAGGCATCCAGCTCCCCCCCTGAATGGTCATGAGAAAGTGGGATGCAACATTTTGTAAAATTATTTGTATGAAATAAATGCCCAACATGACAGAAAGTGCTGTAATTAAAATAAAACTTTCAAATTTTTCAATTTTGTTATCAATGTACTCCAAAAAGTGCATGACACTTCTCTCCTGGCCTTCAATGGCATCCAAAATAGAGGTATAACACTTGAACATAAAATAAAACCCAAAGATAAGACATAAAAACGGGAGCAATAAAGATAACATAAATTTTGGAATGGTAAAATGCTGGTTAACCGTATCTCCATCTTCATCCATGCTGGTAACAATAATGGGGGTGAGTTTAATCTTTGTTTGGATCAGATTGTCTTCATGAATGTTTTTATAAATGATACTCGTATGTTTAACAAGATAAAGGCAACAACTGAAACTCATCCAGGACATGACAATCAGGATGACAGTAATGCATCCTTTTTCCAGTCGATTGAATACCGTTAACCGATGCACTATTTTACCTCCGCCAGGATTTTTTGAGTTGCTTGCTGGCATTTGTCCTGTCCCATATCTCGGCATTCCTTAACCAGAGACATGGCTTTATCCAGCAGCTCTTGTGAATAATATTCACCAACCAGGCGTTTTCTCACTTTATCTGCAACAACACTCATTTCTTTATCCGCTTTTTCAGATAGACTGGACTCGACAAGCCCAAAGCGTGTTGTTAAATCCTTTTTGGCAATATCATTATCTTTTCGCATTTCTATAATTGTTTTTTCATTCTTTACGTTGAGTATTTTCTTTACAATTTTCTGATCTTTTGGAATAATTTTATCAAATGTTGATTTTCGAATGACAATACCGCCGCATCCATTGGTAAGCGGTTTACAGGAAATATATTTAACTTTTGTATGCCATTGAAATGCAATGGCTGCAACCGGTGGTGCATAACATGAT
>PEAL01000313.1 GCA_002753725.1 Deltaproteobacteria bacterium | reverse complement strand
TATCGTTTATTGCGCGTAAACGTTTAGTGGCAATATTAGGCAACATAGATATAATGGTCTTGCAAATATGTTATTCTTGCATTAATATATCTACAGTTATGAAGCATCTCAACTCAAAAACAATTGAAAATTCTTTGCTGATGAACATCTATCCTTGGCAAGAATCAAACAGGATGATTTATGGAAAGATCAAATTCTTTTGATACGCTAAAAGGCCATGTGGTGATTTGTAATTGCAATGAAAAAGTTAAGACCATTGTTGAAGAATTACAAAACAGCACGGTTCAGGCTTCATTGGATGTTGCATTAATCGTTCAAGATCCGCAATTATGGCACGATCATCAAAACTGGCATCCAATTGTCACCGGTGCAGCAAGATTTATTGTCATTTATGGAAGCCCTACCGATGAATCTATTCTTCAAAAAGCACAGATCAGCAAGGCCAGAGCAGCTATCATTCTTGCAGATCCGATACATGGCGAACTTGCAGATGCCCCTTCATCCTTGACAGCCATTGCCATAGAAAGGGCCAATCCACAGGTTCATACTGTCATGGAACTTTTATCCTCTTTGAATCGTCCGCATATTGAACAATCAGAAATCAATGAAATCATCTGTCTGGGTGAAATTTCAGAAAAACTGTTAGCATCCAGTTGTATCACACCGGGAGTGACCAATATTTTCGAAAATTTATTGACAACAGAAGATGGTACGTCTCAAATTTTCATTGATCGGATTCCGAAAAAAGCTCGGCATATGAGTTTTCGGCAACTGGTCAAACAATTTATATACAATGAAGCCCCATTTATTCTCATTGGTTTCATTGCCCACCTTCATTCTCAAAAAATCATTGTCATCAATCCAAAGACAAATGGTCCCCTCAATAAAGATACCCCCCTTTCAGGAAATACCAAACTGGTCACCATGGGATATCGAAAACCAGATTTCCTCCCATACCTGTGATGATCATTTTATGTGGTTTTATTGCCTGAAAATAAAAGATGTTCAGTTAACGAATAAACTTTTTTATATGAATCAAATTTTTTTTTGCAAGAATTCCAAAATTTTGGTGTCTATTATAATAAAATCAAAAAAATTATATGTTTTTTTCAATATACCATGACACTTAAAAAAAGATAAACGACTGAAAGTATTGATAATATGAAGATTATTTGTGAAAAATGTCACGTTGTCTATCATTTTGATGAACAAAAAATAAATCCAGATGGTTCAGCATTTCGATGTTTTAATTGTCGGCATATTTTTACAGTCACACCTGAATTCTATGACCCCTTATCCTTCAAGAAAACTGAACCTGAAGCCTCGCCGCAATTAAAAACAGCATCTTTACCCAAAAAATCATCCCCTGAGCCATTACCTGCGCCCACACAATCAAAGTCTGATACACCAGAGACTCAAGCACCCTTTACAAAGACACGTTCAATAAAGCTATCCCTTTTTTCAAATATCAAAGGTGATTTTTCTGGTGCAATATCAGCAGCCATTATAACGCTTCCCATGTCCATTGGTTATGGTATCATCGCATTTGCACCGCTGGGACTTCAATTTGCACCTCAGGCAGCGCTTTTGGGGATTTATACCGCAATTTTTGGCGCCTTTATCGCAGCATTTTTGGGTGGGACCCCCCTTCAAATCACAGGCCCAAAAGCCCCCTTGACACTGATTCTTTCGGCTGTGATTGCCAATTTGTGCATACAACTTCCCACAACCATTGAAAATCGAGAAATATTGATCGTGGGAATGGGCGCGCTATGTGTTGGTTTTGCGGGATTTTTTCAGCTTCTGTTTGGTATTCTGCGGCTGGGAAACCTGGTTAAGTTTGTTCCTTTTCCTGTGGTATCCGGCTTCATGAACGGTATTGCCATTCTATTGATTATTAAACAGATAAAACCATTGATGGGCATGAATATTCATACCTCTTTGTTTACGTTATTTACTAAAACTAATGCCTTTCAGCCGCTTACCCTGATTGTTGGATTAACAACTCTTAGTGTTTTGTTTTTATCCAAACGATACAATAAAATTAAAATAATTCCTTCATCATTGATGGGATTGGGATCAGGTACATTGTTGTATTATTTGCTCAGTTTGTTTGCATCTCCGGAAATGATGGGGCCTATCGTAGGAAATATTGATGTCAAATTTCCTCAACCCAACATTTTCCCGCAACTCATGGCAGCAGCACAACAGATTGATGTATGGGTCTATATTCCAGATATCTTAATTTCCGGATTTGTTCTGGGTCTTTTGGCTTCAATGGAGTCGCTGTTAAGCTCTGTGGTTTCTGATAATCTGACAGATAGTCGTCATAACAGTACTCAAGAACTTGTTGGGCAGGGACTTGCCAATATTTCCTGTGCTTGTTTTGGTGCCTTGCCTGGTGCAGGCTCTGTTCCAAGAAGTTTGGCCAGTTATAATGCTGGTGGACGAACACGATTGTCAGGAATGTTTTGTGGTCTTTTTATTTTTGTTGTCATCATGAGTATTGGAAAGCTGGTCGGTAAAATACCAATGGCTGCCATTGCAGGTATTATTATATCTGTAGGCATTTCATTGTTTGATAGCTGGACCATGAATTTATTAAAAAAACTAACCGCTCCCAAAGATCAACGACGAGACGCCCTGATGAACTTAATGATTACGCTGACAGTTGCTGCAATTACTGTGAGTATCAACCTGATTGTCGCAGTCGGTATTGGTGTGGCCATTGCATCGGGCCTGTTCATGTCGAAAATGGGAAAATCCATTATCAAGCGAAAATATTTTGGTAATCAGTTTCATTCAAAAAAAATGCGAAGTCTGTCCAATAGCGATCTGTTGGAAAAAGAGGGCAATCAAATTGTTATTTTTGAGCTTCAAGGGCCGTTGTTTTTCGGTTCTGCAGAAAACCTTTCTACTCAGGTTGAAGAAGCCATGAATACAGCGCGGTATTGTATTGTTGACATGAAACGGGTCACTGAAATTGACAGTACGGGTGCCAACATTCTTACCCAGTTAAAACGCAGTTTTGAAAAAGAAAAAAAATATCTGTTGTTTACCTATTTGAAAGAAAACAAAGCATTATGGGGTTTTCTTGAAATCATGGATATTTCCCCTCAATTGAAAGATTTGCGTTTTTTTTCTGACACAGATGCTGCTTTAGAATGGTCTGAAGACAATTTATTGAGTAGTCTTCCTCAGCTCACTGGAACACAAAATGAAGTCCCTCTTGAAGATATGGATATTGTCAAAGGCTTTACGCATGATGAATTGGAGGTCTTGAGACAAAAATTATACCTTGAAACATATAATGATGGCGAACCGATTTTCCGTGAAGGCGATCCTGGTCGAGATTTGTTCTTTTTGACCAAAGGGTCGGTGAGTGTTAAAATTCGATTGCGTGAGCGCAATCAGCTCAAACGAATTTTTACCTTTACATCGGGTGTAATTTTTGGTGAGGTCGCACTGTTGGATGGTAAACCCCGATCCGCTGATATCTGGGCAGAGGAAAAAGACACAGAAGTTTATCGTCTATCCCTGGATGATTTTGATGTTTTCAGAAGAGAACGACCTGAAATTGCAATAAAACTCATTCAGAATATTGCCAGAGCATTAACGCGTCATTTGCGTAGAAGTTCTGATGAGGTTCGCGCGTTAGAAGATAGTTAGAAAGGTCAGTAAATATCGAGGATGGAATGTAATATGCGGTTACGCAATCGATTGAATGTGATTCTTTTAATAATATTCTTTTTTTGAATATCATCAATCAAAGGGGAACAATCAATCGTTTAACGGAAGGATGAATATCAAACCAGACGCTCCCATTGCATTCATATTCAATGAGAATATTTCTCGCCATTAAATGTTGAACATGTTTATTGCCTGCCCAGGATGGATAAGATAAATTCAATTGAGCTAACAACTCAACATGAGTGCTATCCATTTGCTGAATCATTTTCTGTGTAAATCGCTGATAAACAAGGTCAAAGGCTTTCTGATGAAGGCATTGACTGTCCGGATCGAGGGTCAATGTGTTTAAGGCTGTATCGATGAGCAGATCAAATGCATGATGCAGCACACCGCCAGATGCAAGGATGACAAGATCGAGCATGGTATCTTGAATCAGCTCACGAGCAATACGTTTACAGATGATCTCTTTTATGTGTATCTGTCCCTGTTCACAAGGGGTGTTATTTTGATATAACACAGGCGTCATTCGCATAAAGCTCACCTGACCCATTCGAGCTGACAATGTTTGAAAAAAATAAGAAAAACGAATAAAATCAGGCATGGTATAAATAATATGGACATTTAAACGTTCTGTCAGGGATAGGTGATTTTGAAAAAAAAGTTCGGCGGTTGATAGGTCAAACTGATCCAGATCATCAAAAATAATCAACAAAATTTGATTAGTCGCCTGATATATTCGATTGATATAATCAATAATATCCTGAATACCCTTGAGAATCAGTCGAAGACCGGGTTCAAGAATTTCACGAATTTGTGTTCGAATGTTGCTACCCGTTGTTGACAGAGCTTCCACTATGGCACTGATAAATGTTTTGACAAAACCTATTTTGGTGCCTTCTTCATCTCCGGCTTCTGATTTTTTGAATTTGATCAGATGAATTAATTGTTCATCGTGAAGGCACTGGTAAATTCCATTTAAAACCGATGGATCCAGACGTTTTTGTGTTTGGGACACGTCTTGAACTAAATGATTTAACAAGCAAAAAATGATATCCACCTGACTGATATCCATCGGATCCAGGGTTCTTAATAAATGAATGGGAATGATATGAAATCTCTCCAGGCCACCCTGAGAAAGAAGGCAAAGCAATGTGCTTTTTCCTGATCCCTTTGGTCCTGCTAAAATCATTTTTTGGGGGACATGATAGATTGCTTCAAAAAATTGTTTGATTTTTTCATTGATCGGGGGTTTAGAGATGGCTATCGTAGATACGTAAAAAGGATCAATCGTTTCAGGCGTTATCTGTGTTCTATTTTTTAATGCAATAAGCTCTTTTAGTGTTGTTGCTTTTTCCATTGAATCTCCTCAATGTTTCAGGAAAAATGATCATCCATAAATAAGAAGGCTAATTAATTTCAATTCATACAGCATTTTTTATATTTTTTTCCCGAACCACAAGGACAGGGGGCATTTCTTTCTACCTTTTGAGTCTTTTTTATATCTTGAATTTTTTGTTTGCTTTTCTTTTTATCCTTTATGGGGATATTTAAACTTAACCTGGCAATCTCTTTTCCTATTTTTTTTAACTGCCTTCGTCTATTAAGGATTTCTTGCTGTAGATCTGGTTCTCTTTCATTTAGTAAATGCCATAAGTCAGATATTGTTCGATGATTTTTTTTAGAACAACTGATATTTTCGACTGTCCATTTTTTAGAATGAACCATTAAAAATCCTATATCCTTGGATTTTTTTAAATCGACAAATGCAATACAAACTTCTTTGCAATTACATCCAGGTGTAACACAATACATATCATCATAAAAATATTGTTTGTTTTGACATTGAAGAACTGAAACTGGAGCATCGGGATGTATATCAAGCCAGCGAACCAGTTGACCTGGTTTCCACCAGGACCAATCCTCTTTTTTCCATTTATCTTTATTTATACCTTTTGCATGGCGAAAACGTTTGCGCATTGTATCTATAAATTCAGATTGTTGTAGTTCTTGTGAAATTCTTGATAAAAATTCGGATTCATCTTTGCTTAGTTTGTTTTCATTTTGAACCTTTATTTCTTCTGTTTGTATATGGATATTACCTTCAAGTTGTATGAGTGTTTTTGGCATTGTTGTTTTATCAACGCCATTTTTGAAGTCAAACGTAAACGTTTTTCCTAAAAATTGAAAATTTTCCATTCGATCATCAATTTCAACACAATTAAAATGACCATATTTGCATTCTGGATTGTCGCAAAAATAGATATCAATAATAAAACCTTTTTTATATGAAGCTTTGCTGTCTGTATCAAACCAAAGGAGAAGTGGTCCGCCGTGATCGATAATCGTTTTTATATTTCTAATATTTTGTGTCATTATTATTTTACCTGATTTTTATTTATTTATTTATGTGAATGAATAATGAATAATTTTGATTTATTTACGCATATAAAATAATTTGTCAATTAAAATATTCTCATTCAGGGGGCGCATTACTCCAGTCAAATCCAATACAAGCAACTGCTCTGATTTATACTGTCCCCCAATTTACTAAATTTGCCCGATCGATAAAATTTCTTTTCAAATTAGCGAGGGAATATGCTAAAATGCAAACAATATAGAGAAT
>PEAL01000048.1 GCA_002753725.1 Deltaproteobacteria bacterium | reverse complement strand
ACGTATCTGGGAATAAAAAAACTAATCAAGTCCCGCAAGGGACGACAGAAAATAGCCTGGGGTTTCAACCCCAGGCGGACGTACAATTTCAGGTGGTCGTGCTTAACCTGACGGCTATGGGCTAAAGCCCATCTAAAATGGGGAACTTATTTTTCGAGCATTCCTTATTCATCTTATTCAGCGTAATCCTGGTTCAAAAAATATACAAAAAAGGAGAAAACGAATGAATACTTTTAAAATCCTCTTGTTTCTTATCATCGTAACAGGCTGTTGTGTCTGTCAAACTGCTGTTGCAGAAATGTTTGATAAAAAAACGGACCTGCTGGCCCAGACAAATTATCAAAAAAAGAATACCTGCAATTATAATGAAACCCGCTCCCAGCCGGATTGGATCAATAAAGATCCCTCGGATTCAACCTATTATTATGGCGTTGGAATGGCTGAATATCGGGATTCATTGGATTCTCAAATGAGAACGGCTGAAATAAAAGCACGCAATGCATTGGCTGTTCGCATTGCGGTGATATGTAAATATGATTATCAAGATAAATACAAAGAAGATAATACAGGCTCAACACAAGAAGTCACATCCCTGAGTGACCAGCGTGCCCATGCCATTATGAAAGGGGCAGAAATTATTGACCGATGGAAAGATAGCGCCAATTGCCTGGTGTATGTTCTGGCAAGAATTCGCAAAGATTCTGGGAAATCGCTGTTAGAGAAGTAAGAGGGATACACTGTTTATAAGACTGAAAATCTTGGAGAGTAAAAACGATGGCCTATACCTCAGAATCTGAATTTTTTTTATCGTTTACCCTATGCACTCGAAACGTGTAAATCTTTTATTTATTATAATGCTTTTAAATAGATATCAATTATGATTAACGTTTTCTTGCCTTGTATTTCCATACTGTAAAAAATATAACTATCTGTAAATATTATTGTATTGTAATAATTTATGCTCTCGAAGGTCAAATTTTTTATCAAACAGAAGTGTAATCTTTTACACTTGATACCTACCTCATAAAAACGATCCTACTGCCTGTCAACTGCTTTTGACGAACGTAAACAGATCGGTCTTTTGCCATAACCAACTTGAATTAATAGCTTTATTCCTCACTTCACAAATTGAACAGAACGATTGGTTTGCACAACTAATAAAAAAATATCATATTTTTAATACTTTAGTTTTTTTTGAAATAATGATTGTCTTTTCTGACTGCCCATACGATGATTATCTTATCTATTTGATTTTATAACATATATAAAAATAATGCCATGGTTTGAGATGGGATAAATCATCTTTTTTCAATTAATTTTTTCTTTTGGCACACAGCTTGAAATAGTAAGTTTTCAAACAAAACATAAATCAACAAAAAAAAATAAAATGATTTATGTTGGTTATATTACAAATGGAAGTATTATAACCCTTATTATTAAACTTTTTATCAGGAGGTATTACAATGAAACTTATCCAATCAATTAAAGATTTTATGAACGATGACAAAGGAATCAGTGCTGTTGAGTATGCATTACTTTTAGCCTTAATCGGTGCCGGTATTGCGACAGCAGCTTTTACCCTCGGTGGCCAGGTACAGACCAACATTGAAACAGCAACGACTGAACTGGCTGGTGGGGAATAATTTTAAGGATTCACATTTAATCATTATTAATTATTTGTTAATATCATTATTATTACAAGGAGGATATCATGAACTTTTTAGAACGTATCAAATCATTGGTAAAAGATGACAGCGGAATTAGCGCTGTAGAATATGCATTACTGTTAGCCTTGATCGGTGCAGGCATAGCAACCGCAGCCTTCACTCTGGGAGGTCAGGTACAAACCAATATCGAAACAGCCACAACGGAATTGGCTGGAGGCGAATAATGACAGCCTTGAACGATATCAAGATTGTCGATGCTATGGAAGGACGGCTATGGGCTGTCCTTCCAGCAGCCATCGGACTTTCATATGTGTCGAATCATTCGGCCGGTGCCGTGTTACCTTCCGGCTGGATGCTTTTTTGGGCAATGATCATGGCAGGTCATGATATCAATTGTCGGCGCATTCCCAATGGGTTAACAGCCATGGCCGCCATTTTGGGAATTTTGATAACCACAGCCAACGGCGGTTTTTCAGGCTTGATTCAGGCCTTTTTTTCAGGGGGAGTCGTCTTGATAATGATGGCAATGCTATTTTTTATGGGAATTATCGGCGGCGGTGATGCCAAAGCGGTGGCTGCACTGGCGACCTTTATTCCGGTAAGCGACTGTTTTTCATTTCTTATTTGTATTTCGTTGGCTGGCGGTATTCAGGCCCTGTTTCAATTGATCATCAATCGTCGGTTTTATGACCTGGTGTTGCTCCGCGCCAGTGCAAAGAACTGGCGCGCTGTTGGAGCTGGAATAACGCTTCCCTATGGCCTGGCCATTTTGGGAGGATCATTGTTATGGTCTATGTATACTTACTTTTGAAACGCAATTTTTCGGTTGATGGTTTCCTGAATTAATTCATCGAATGTGGGAGCCTTCTTGCGACCATCAAGAATAGCAGTGATCAGAAGGTCATCACTGGCGAGTTCTTTGATCATCTCATCCCGAAAAGTGCTATTGTTTTTCAGATGGACAGTCAATAATTTTTGGATGGCTTTCTTTTTGCTTTCTCGAAGCCCCATGCCATATAGGATCAGTTTTTCAATTTCACCGCTGCCCTGTCCAAAAATTTTGATAACCTTTTCATCATTAGCCAAAAGCTCAACAAATTCTTTATCATTGATAAAAGAATCCAATCGCGCTTTAAAAATACGTCGTACTTTTTCTTCACTTTGCAAGAGGTTTTCAATGGTCTGTCTGTCCTCAGATTTTTTTCCAGCCTCAATATATTTCTGTTTTTTTACCATTTGAATCAATCCAAGCATTTCCTCATAGGCAAACCGTTTGTTAAACATGTTCGCTAAAAAGGTTGGTATTCTACCGGCAGGATTGACACGTGTGGTAAAAATAATCCCTGTTTGTTCACGATTAATATATTCCAGATAATATTGAGAAAAAAAATCGGTGATCCGAACATTACCAGAAACAAGCGGAGCGTTATGATGCTCAACGGATCCCAGTGAAACCACTGCACGACCGGTGTTCAGGTTAATGGATGTATCCGCCTTGATAACAACATCACGATCAGCCACCGGCCAGGGAAGATCGATGCGTGTGTAGGTGGTCATGGAATTTCGGTTGTACCGTTCCAATAATTTGCATTCCGCACATTTGGGCCGCCATTCAACATTGGCAGGAATATCGCGCAATACTTCAGCAATAACTTCCATGCGAGCATCAACCACTGTGATGGCGCGAATTTCCAAAATATCCGTGCCTTCAACCATCCGACTGTAAGCATCGATACCATTTTTTTTGATTTCAGGCTGCCAGTCTGACGAAGCAAATGATTGTAAACTCAACAAGAAAAACGTGATCAAGAGAATACTCAAGACATAAGAAAAGTGTTTCATTGTAACCTCCATTTTAAAAATTTAAAATAATTGATTATTCATGCAAAATATTTTTGCTTTTTTTTTCGGATCCTTGAAATTCTTCCATTGTTGCGCATCCTTCATGATGAATATCTGAACGTGAAAGGATTTTTCGGATGGTCAACAGAATAATATGCATATCCAATACAAACGATTGATGATCCACATACCAGAGATCCAGATCAAATTTTTTTTCCCAGCTTATGGCATTTCGGCCATGAATTTGTGCCCATCCGGTAACACCCGGTTTGACAGTATGACGTCGCATCTGCTCAGGTGTATACCGCTCCAAATAGCACATCAGCAATGGCCTTGGGCCAACGACACTCATGTGGCCCTTTAATACATTAAAAAATTCGGGTAATTCATCCAGGGATGTTTGACGTAACAGTTTTCCCAATGATGTCAATCGGTCTTTATCTGGGAGAAGCTTACCCGATGAATCTGTTGCATGGCCCATTGTTCGAAATTTGACCATGATAAAGGGTTTGCCATTCATTCCAGGACGTTGTTGCCGAAAAAACACACCCTGGCCCATTGAGAAACGAATCCATATGGCAATACACACCATGACCGGTGACAAAAATACAACCACCATCAACGAAAAACCGATATCAAACAATCGCTTAAAAATATTATCGTTCCGCATATGTCTTTTCCACCCATTGAATCCATTGCTCAGCCAGAAGATCGCGCTCAAACTGAGATTCAGCCAGGGCCCTACTGTTTTTTCCCATTATTTCCAATTGTTCCGGATGATCAAGCAAGGCAATTAAAGCATCAGCAAAAGCTTCCGGACAATCTGGCACAACCGCACAACCGCAGTGGTGATCTGTAATCAGATCCGCCAGCCATCCAGGGTAATTATTAATAACAGGTAATCCACAGGCAATATAATCAAAAAATTTATTGGGAGAGGTGCCATAATAGAAAGCCGGTACATTGGCAAGAATCATCAATCCAACGTCTGAATTTTTTAATCGTTGAATCAGTTGGATTTTAGATATGGGTTGATCAAACAAACAGTTATCCAACTTTTCCTGTAATGCCCTGCTTTCAAGGGCAGGCTTTAACTTGCCATCACCAATAAACACAATACGAATATCTGTACGTCCTCTTTTTTTCAAAACAGCGGCGGCATCCAAAACAGCATCCAAACCATTGGCAATTCCATGCGCTCCTGTAAAAACAGCCGTTCGAATGTCTGCATGGTCCTGATAGGTTTTAATTGACCCAAACAATTCTACATCACAACCATTTGGAATCATAGCGATTTTACAGGATGGAATACCTCGTCTGTGAATGCCCTGAACAATACCCGGTGAGAGTCCAATGCATGTATTGGCCGTATGATAGGAAAGCCATTCCAGAATATTGAGCATCACCAAAACCCATCGGTTTTGTATCACACCCATTTTTTGGGGCAGCTCTGGCCAAAGATCACGGACTTCAAAAATAAAGGGTTTTCGCCGGAACAGTTTGGCAAAAATACCAGGAAGACCGGCGGTTAAAGGTGTGGACGTAGAAAAAACAAGATCATAAGGGTGACGTAAGGCCCATAAAATACTTTTTGCGGCAAATCGTAAAAATGTAATGGAGCGTTTAACAAAGCCATCTTTGTTGGAATAAGGCAAATGGAATTCAACAACATGAATACCGTCAACCATACCCTCACGACGGCCATTCAAATAAGGTCCATCAAGTCCTGTATGGCCCATTTCACTGCTGCCGCAAATCATGGTAACCTTATGATTCCGAAGGATCAGTCGGCGAGCCATTTCATATGACCGTGTACCGGTTGCGCCATCAGGAGTGGAAAAATGTTGATGATAGTATAGAAGGTGCATGCGTCGTTTCTCATTTTAAATTCAAATGGGCATTGAATATCAGAAAATACAACATAAAACCAGTATTAAGTAAGCGATCATAAGTTTTTCGGGTTCTATCCGAACCTCTCAATGCCTGATTTTTAAATATTTCAAAAAAAAGAGGTTTCGGGCTTTCTTCCCCTTTCTTTTTCATTCATTGAAAGTAAAACAAACAGCAAAAAATCCGTCCATTTGGTGTTCATCAGGACAGGCCATGAAATAGCCTTGATGATTGAGAAAAGGTTCAAGGATTGGATCAAGGTGTGTTTCTATCGTAAAGTTGGGATGATGAAGTAAGAAGGTTTCAACCGCATGGATTGTCTCTTCAGGCTCTAATGAACATACCGCATAAATCAATTGTCCACCGGGTTTCAAGTGCGTGGATACAGTATCAAGCAGTCTTTCTTGTTGTTTTTGATTATTCACAATATCTTGTTTGGATTTTTTCCATTTCATGTCTGGATGGCGTCTGATCACACCCAATCCAGAACAGGGCGCATCAAGTAAAATTCGATCAAAAAGGATGGGAGCCAGTGGTTTTTCCCATTGATGTTGAAATGTTTTTACAATAGAGACCCCCAGGCGATTCATTTCAGCGGAAAGTGTCTCAAGCTTATGAGCAGCTTGATCCACAGCTAAAATTGAGCCCTGGTTGTTCATGCACTGGGCCAAATGGCCTGTTTTTCCGCCCCGACCTGCACAAGCATCTAAAATGGATTCTCCTGCTTTGGGAGAAACCATCAGACCAATCAGTTGGGCAGCCTCATCCTGAACCTGAAAACCTCCGCTTTTAAAGGATTCCATCTGGTCAAGGGGTTCATTGAGTTGTGCGATCCAAATACCATCCGGTGCATGTGATGTTGGAAGAACTTCCTTGGCAGATGGCAACAGGGATTCTATTAAATTTTCTCGTGTTATACTCAATGTATTGGATCGAAGAACAATTTTTGGAATGGTATTACTCGCAATACACATTGCCTTTGTTTTTTCTTGTCCCCATTGATCCATCCATCGATGAATTAACCAGCCAGGATAAGCGTATCTGACAGAAAGAGCATCCACACGGGTATCGGACTCATCCGGCCATTGAATACTTGTTTTTGATCGAATCGTTTGACGCAACACCCCATTAACAAAACGAACCAGATAATTTTCGGCAAATATCCGGGTCAATTCTACAGATGAGTTTACAGCAGCGTGATCCGGGATTCGGTTCATGAACAACAGTTGAAAGATTCCCATGCGCAAAACATTGCTGATGGGGAGGGCAATTTTAGAAAAAGGCGTTTTCGAGAACTGCTGGATAACAAAATCCAGATGTGTTTGCCATCGGATGACACCATAGACCAAAGAAAAAACAAGCGAGCGATCCCTTTGATCAAAAGATGGTGCATGATCAAAGGCCTCGCTGATCAATGTATCCAGATGGTAATCTTTGATTTGAAAATCATTCAATAAAAAAAGGGACAGCACACGTGGATTTTTTTGTGATGGTGATGCAAGTTTTTTTTGGACAGAAGTTATTTTTAATTTCATCATTCACATATAAACCTTTTTTGTATTTTTCGCCAATTGATTTTTTGGAAATGCATATTATCTTTAATCCAGGAATTGTGTCATGCTGAACATTTAAAACAAAGGAGTGTTACCATGCGTTTTGATAAATTAACTGTAAAATCCCAGGAAACCATTCAAAATGCCCATTCAATTGCCGGACAGCTGAATCATCAACAATTTGAGCCTGAACATCTTGTATCGGCAATGGTTGATACAGATGAAAGTATTGTTCAAAGTATATTGAAAAAAATGGGCATTTCAATACCGGCGGTATCTCAGGATATAAAAAACAGCCTGAACAAAATACCCAAAGTAACTGGAGCAGGTTTCAGTGAAATTTATATGTCTCCACGAACGCATAAAATCCTGGATATTGCCATGCGTAAAGCCAGTGACATGAAAGATGAGTATGTCAGCCAGGAACATCTGTTTTTAGCGATTCTTGAAGAAAAAAACAGTCCTGCAGCAGATATTCTGAAAAAAAATCGCATCACGCCAGACCTTGTCTTAAAGGCTTTAATTGATATTCGTGGAAACCAACGGGTTAATGATCCCAATCCTGAGGATAAATATCAAGCTTTGGATCGTTTCAGCCGTGATTTAACCGCCTTTGCACGACGGGGAAAAATGGATCCGGTCATTGGGAGAGATGACGAAAGCAGACGCGTTGTTCAGGTCTTATCTCGTCGCACCAAAAATAACCCGGTGCTGATCGGTGAACCTGGTGTTGGAAAAACAGCTATTATCGAGGGCCTGGCACAACGTATTGTTGAGGGTGATGTTCCCGAATCTCTCAAAAATAGACGACTGGTGGCCCTGGATATGGGGGCATTGATCGCAGGGGCAAAGTATAGGGGTGAATTTGAAGATCGACTCAAGGCTGTCTTAAAAGAAGTGGAAAAAGCTGAGGGTGAAATCATTTTATTTATCGATGAATTGCATACATTGGTGGGTGCTGGTGCCAGCGAAGGCTCAATGGATGCATCCAACATGTTAAAACCTGCTCTGGCACGCGGAACATTGCGATGTGTTGGAGCAACCACGCTGAATGAATATCGCAAATATATTGAAAAAGATGCTGCTCTGGAGCGACGATTTCAACCTGTACTGGTTCAAGAACCTACTGTTGCTGATACCATTTCTATTCTTCGCGGACTAAAAGAAAAATATGAGGTTCATCATGGTGTACGCATTCAGGATGCTGCCATTGTCGCCGCAGCAACATTGTCAGATCGATATATTTCAGACCGATTTTTGCCAGACAAGGCCATTGATTTGATCGATGAATGTGCATCCAAACTCCGTATAGAAATTGACAGCATGCCTGCAGAAATTGATGAAATTCAACGAAAAATCACTCAGGCAGAAATTGAACGTCAGGCTTTGAAAAAAGAAAAAGATCATGCATCCAAAGACCGTTTGGACGAACTGGACCGAGAAAACAAAAATCAGAATCAGATTCTTTCTGAAATGAAAACCCATTGGCAAAAAGAAAAATCTGCTATTCAAGCCATTCAACGGATTAAGGAAGAATTGGAACATATCAGTATTGAAGAACAAAAGGCTGAAAGAATTGGTTGTCGGGAACGTGTGGCAGAACTTCGCTATGGACAAACAATCTCCCTTCAGAAACAATTTCTTGAGGCTCAAAATCATTTGCAGGAACTTCAACGTGAAAAGAAAATGCTTAAAGAGGAAGTCGATGACGAAGATATTGCAGAAGTTGTTTCCCGATGGACCGGCATACCGGTTCAGCGAATGCTGGAAAGTGAACGCGAAAAACTCATTCAAATGGAAGACCGCCTGGGTAAACGCGTTATTGGGCAGGAAACGGCTATTTCAGCAGTGTCCAACGCTGTGAGACGTGCGCGATCAGGACTTCAAGACCCAAACCGCCCCATTGGATCATTTATATTCATGGGCCCCACAGGTGTGGGAAAAACAGAATTAGCCAAAGCATTGGCATCATTTATTTTTGATGATGAATCTGCCATCATTCGTCTGGATATGTCTGAATTTATGGAAAAGCACTCTGTTGCCAGATTAATTGGTGCGCCGCCAGGATATGTTGGATATGAAGAAGGTGGTTATTTAACTGAAGCTGTTCGTAGACGACCATATGCCGTTATACTGTTTGATGAAATTGAGAAAGCGCATTCAGAAGTATTTAATATTTTGTTGCAAATCCTTGATGATGGTCGCATGACTGATGGCCAGGGCCGCACGGTAGATTTTAAAAATACGATTATTGTGATGACATCCAATGTCGGCAGTGACTGGATTCAATCAGATACTGAAGAACAAGACATTGAAACAAAAGTTCTAACCGCCTTACAGGAAAGCTTCAAACCTGAATTTTTGAATCGAATTGACGATACAATTATTTTTCATCGACTGTCCAGGCCCCAATTAACTCGTATCGTTGATATTCAAGTTGACCATCTGGTAAAACGTTTGGAAAAACAGAAAATGTCATTGATTTTAACAGCGTCTGTAAAAACATTTGTGGCTGAAAAAGGATATGATCCTGTCTTTGGTGCGCGTCCTTTAAAAAGAATGATTCAAAAATATATTGAAAATCCTTTGGCTGTTAATATTTTAGAAGGACAGTTTACGCCTGGATGTACCATTATTGCAGATATTGGCGACGATGAAAATGTTACTTTTTCATGTCAGGTTTAATAAATGCAAATGTTCAAAACTTTCCCCATCGACGGGTTTACTTAAGAACGTCCCTCGCAGCGTCCTTGACAAAAACAGACGAATCCACTATCAATTAAGGACATCATTTATAGAAGGAGGTATTATGGAAGCGGTACTCCAGACCCCACAAAATCAAAAAGTTATTTTGCCACATCTTTTTGAAATGCAGTATTCTCATCCACTTCCCAAAAAGACTTTGGGGGAATTTACTGAAAAAGCATATGATGGGTTACGTGTATCAGAAGAAGACTATTGGCTTAACTATTATGAATTATCTGATCTTGTCTTTGAATGGAATAATGGACGATTGGAGGAAAAACCCATGTCTGATAGAGAAAGTTATGATTTATATTCCTGGTTTTTGAGACTGATATCACAATATTTTGACGTTTTCAAAGAAGGTACCATGATTGGTCTTGAAATTGGTTTTAAACTCTTTGTGGGTCATAAAACGAAAATTCGTAAACCCGACCTTGCATTTATTCATAAAGATAATCCCGTTCAAATGAGACCTTTTGAAACTTCCTATACAGGATGTTTTGATATGTGTTTTGAGTTTTTGTCAGACTCTAATAGAATAGCCCTTGAACGGGATACCGTTGTCAAAAAACATGAGTATGAAACGTATGGTGTGAGAGAATACTATATTTTGGATCGTATCGGCGACGAGACAGCTTTTTATTATCTTGATTCAAAAGGTAAGTATCGGACGCTGAAACCCAATCGTCATGGCGTTATTAAATCCAGGGTACTGAAACATTTTCAATTTAGACTGGATGATCTTTACAATCGGCCTTCCGATCATATTCTTGTAAAAGATAGCGTGTATCAAAAGTACATTCTGGTTGATTATCAAAAGGAATTTAAAAGAGCTGAGGAAGCTGATAAAAAAGCCGAGGCTGAAAGAAAAAGAGCTAAGAAAGCTGATAAAAAAGCCGAGACTGAAAGAAAAAGAGCTGAGGAAGCTGATAAAAAAACCGAGGCTGAAAGAGAAAGAGCTAAGGAAGCTGATAAAAAAGCCAAGGCTGAAAGAGAAAGAGCTAAGGAAGCTGATAAAAAAGCCAAGGCTGAAAGAGAAAGAGCTAAGGAAGCTGATAAAAAAGCCGAGGCTGAAAGAGAAAGAGCTAAGGAAGCTGATAAAAAAGCCGAGGCTGAAAGAGAAAGAGCTAAGGAAGCTGATAAAAAAGCCAAGGCTGAAAGAAAAAGAGCGAAGGAAGCAGACAAAAAAGCCGAGGCTGAAAGAGAAAGAGCTAAGGAAGCTGATAAAAAAGCCAAGGCTGAAAGAGAAAGAGCTAAGGAAGCTGATAAAAAAGCCAAGGCTGAAAGAAAAAGAGCTAAGGAAGCCGATAAAAAGGCTGAAATTGAACGTAAAAAAGCCAAAGCCGAACGTGAAAGAGCGGATAGCATGGAAAAAGAACTTTTGAAGCTTAGAAAACAGTTAGGAATGCTCGAAAAATAACATACTCATTTCTCTCTGATCGTACCGTTAGATAAAGGATAGCACGCTACGCCTTTACAGTACAGTACTCTCGAGTAAGAATTCTGTTATCAATCAATCGTGTGCGCCCGACATGTACTGCTAAAGCCATCAAACCGTCCATCATGACTTCGGGAAGATCTTCCAATGTATCTTTATTGCATATGCGAACATAGTCAATCCTGGTTTCCGGCAAAGATTCAATGTCTTTTTTTGCTTCATTGATTAATGTTTCAGCATCTGTGATTCCTTTCGTCACTTTTTGCTGAGATCGATACAGGGATTGACTTAATATCAATGCGGTCTGCCTCTGCTCTTTGCTAAGATAGACATTCCGCGAACTCATAGCCAGCCCATCGCTTTCCCGAACAATGGGGCATCCGATGATCGTGATATCAAAATTGAGATCCTGAACCATTTGCCGAATGACAGCTAATTGCTGGTAATCCTTTTCTCCAAAGAATGCAACATGCGGTTTGACCATATTAAACAATTTGGTCACAACTGTGGCAACACCTTGAAAATGAGTGGGCCGATGAATCCCGCATAAATAATTGGGCAATTGTTTCAATTGTACATAGGTTTGATAATGATCCCCATAGAGATCCTTGTCTGTCGGGGTAAAAACAATATCAACGCCTGCTTTTTCAGCAATATCCAGATCTTTGGGCAAATCTTTTGGATAAACAGATAAATCTTCACCTGGAGAAAATTGTGTGGGGTTGACAAAAATGCTTAAAACGACCTGATCACTTTGCTGGCGTGCGGCATCAAGGAGTGAAATATGCCCCTGGTGAAGATAACCCATTGTCGGAACAAAACCGATGCTCTGATGTGTTTGTCGAATATTATTTGAAAAGAGTTGCATCTCGGTTGGATGTTCAATAACTCTCACTGTTTACTCCTTATTTTTTTGATTATAGGGATGAACCACTTTTTTCTTCACTTGATTTTTTGTTAAATTCCATATACCCGATTGTTGGCAACGAGAATCCTGCAACAATGGTATTGGAGATTATATAAGCAATGTACACCCCAAAAACAACACATAAATATCAGATGATCATCTTTTTTGATCTTATATTTTTTTTCTTATTTATCCTTTCATCTGCATGTTCAGCGACAGATCTAAAAAGACTTCAGATGGATATCCAAACGGTTTTATCCGGCCAACCAGCTCAAAAAACGTTACGCGTTATTATCGAAATGACATTAGATCAGCCACAACAAGAGGATACATCCAAACAGTCAATGATTACCCATAATCGTTTGGCATACAAGGCATTGATACAGGCCTCTCAAAAAATTCCCATGCGCATCCTATCTATATTTCAATACTCTCCCTGCATAACGTTAGAAATCGAGCGCTCAAAACTGACGGATCTGGCTGCTATCCCATCGGTCAAACATATCTATCCTGATACCTTGTCTGTGCCCTCACTGTCTAAGAGTGTGCCCTTTGTTGGCGCTGTGAAATCCTGGGAATTGGGATATACCGGTCAAGGACAATTAATTGCTATTATCGATACCGGTGTGGATGCCACACACGCTTTTTTAGAAGGAAAAATCATTTCTGAAGCTTGTTTTTCAAGCCAATCAGCGGGATATCATTCACAATCACTCTGTCCAGGCGGTCGAGAAGCTGAATATGGAACAAACGCTGCAAAATCTTGTTCCTCAACCATTAAAGGATATGCTCATGGAACCCATGTTGCTGGAATTGCCGCCGGTCATAATGGCCAATTTTCTGGTGTTGCGCGGGATGCTCAAATTATGGCGATTCAAGTTTTTTCAAGATTTTATGATTCACCAGACAACAATAATATTTGTACACGCATGGGCAATGCTTCTCCCTGTATAATGAGCTTTGCCAGCGATCAAATACGAGCCCTCGAGTATATCTACAGTCAAAGAAATAATTGGAGCATTGCTGCTGTCAATATGAGTCTATCCAGCGGGCAGCCGTATGCAAAGGCCTGTGATAATGATCCGCGAAAAAAAATTATTGACCGACTCTATGAAGCAGGAATTGCAGTCGTTGCAGCAGCCGGAAATAGTGGATTCATTGAGGCGATTGGTTCCCCTGCCTGCATTTCCAACGTCATCAGTGTTGGAGCGGTTAATAACCAGGATATTATACAGCCTTTCTCCAACAGCAGTGAACTTCTTGATTTTTTTGCGCCTGGATATGTGATTCAATCATCCATTCCTGATCAACAATTTTCGCGCATGAACGGGACATCGATGGCATCTCCCCATGTCGCCGGTGCCTGGGCAATCATGCGGTCTAAGTTTCCTTTAGCAAATGTTTCTGAGATTTTACAAACATTGAAAAAGACAGGCCGTATATTAACAGATGTACGAAACAACGTGCAGATCTCCCGCATTCAGATCAACCTTGCTGTATCTGAAATTCCACTTCTTTTGCCTGAACAGACAATCAGTGGACAGGTTGATCAGCAAAGCTGGCAATATTACAGAATTCAGAATGGAACCAATGAATTCCAATACACGGTTAAACTTTCAAATCTTTCCGATGATGCAGATCTTTATTTGCGACACAATGAAAAACCATCATTGAGCGAATGGGACGATAGACCCTATAAAGGATTTCAGAATCCTGAAACAATCCTTTTTCATGCCCCACAAGCAGGTCTATGGTATGTTGGCGTTTATGGATATCGATCAGCTCAATTTCAACTCGAGCTGGAATCCATTTCTATCCATCCAATGAGCAGTGGAAATACGCATCAAGACGTTTTAGATCAAGGGGAGTGGCACTATTATAAGCTGATCCCCCTGTTATCAAATCAGGTCATACAGGTTCAACTGGATGATATCACCGGTGATATGGATCTTTATTTTCAACATGGCACGCTTCCAAATGAAACGAATTTTCAGGAACGATCCAATAAAAATGGGCAACTTCCAGAACTCATTCAGATCCATCACAGTGGAAACATGAACGCCATATACATTGGTGTCTTTGGATATCAACAGGGTGGGTATACGATTTTTGTTGGACGTTGACTTAAGATCAGTATGCCTGAAATTCTGACAGTTCGATCAATGTTTTGATTTGAGCGGATTGCTTCATTGAATTCCTGTGTCTTTCATGAAGTTTACATCGGATGAATTATTGGACAACAATCTCTTTGACCGCTTCAGAGATGTTTTCTGATGGGGGGATAAAACTGATGGCGCCTTTTGTACGTTTTACATAGTCTATACTTTGTTTACAATTTTTAAACATCACAGGCATCATGCCAGTGCCAGTGAACACTTTTTTTCGCCAATAATTGCGGTATTGATATAATGTTTTTCCGATATATTTTGACAAAAAACTACGGTATGTCTGTTGCTCGGTGAACAGAACAAATCTAATTCGTTGGTGATCATTCCACTGGGTTTTTTTGCCCAAAAATATATTTCGAATATCATTGGCAGATATGGATTCAGTGACGTCTGGATGAACAATGATTCTGATATCCCCGGACCAGGCTTTAGCAATGGGTATCATTTGAAAACAGATACATGTTAATAAGATACAATAAAAATGATGCAAGATCATTTTCATCTGTTTCTCCTTTCCGGAAAAAATTTTTCAAAAACTAAACGTCAATTTAAGCAAAAATAAGGCACATCGCTGATCAACACCCTCTGGGTTATCCTGAGGCATCATCAACGACCCCCCATCAATGAGATGCATTTCTGTTTTAAAGGCCAATGCATCGTTGATATCAAAACGTAAACAAAAGGCTGTTTCCTTGTGCCATCCAAGATAATCATATGCAAGGGTTTTGCCATGCTTATCATCTGAATCCGGCCAGAATACAGCATAGTATCCACCAACCTCAAGAATATCAGACAAGCGATAGGTCATGCTCAAATAATACGTATCGGTTCTAACGGGTATTTTAAACACCAGTGGTGGGTTTGGGCTGAGGGTAGCGAGAGAAAGATCGCCACGAAAGGTCATGTATTCAAATGCCAGGATCAAATCGTTTAATGTATATTCAATAAAATTGACTTTAATCATGAGATCATTGAGTTCATATTTTAAATCCGGACCTCCGCTCACAGCATAGGCTGGCGGTAGTGGGAAAAATTCTATTTCAGCATCCGCAGCCATATCTAAGCGAATGCCTGTCATCCCCAAACGTAATCCATTAACAGGAGGATTCCATATCATGCTGCCGCATCCGATGTATCCAATATCAAATTGGGTGATATCAATGCCACGCCGTTCCATATAGCGACTCCATCCACTTTCTGGATCAATGGATTTTGAGCCACCGATGATCTGATATTCAATATTTCCCATAGTTGAAAATTGATAATTGCCATACAGACCAATACCATTCATGGCATTAATGGTACTTCTGGAGATATCATAATAGACCGGGGGCAAAAAGATAAAGGTCCTCAGCATGTCAACGTCTCTGATGTCATTATACAAACCATGAGGGATTTTAATTTTTCCAATACGAAAGCCAAGACTATCTTTTAATCGAAAATCTGCCAACGCAAAATCCAGTTCTATTTCATCATTACCAACATCACCAATATCTCGCGCAAAGAATTGGCATCCCATATGAAAATTTTCAGTGAAATTTTTGGAAAAATTGATGCCCGCTTCATTGAACTCAAATGTACCCTCTTCTGTATTGGCCAGGTAATTGTTTCGATCACTGATCATAAACCCCTGAGAAACAAATCCATGAATCTGAATATCTTCAAACGAATATGCGCTAACATCAGATATGACTATTTGCAAAAGAATCATCACGTAAATGTAAACAATCTGAATTCGGGGCATCCCTTACTCCTTTGATGCGGTTTCATATGCCTGTACAAGTACGTGCAATTCTGTTGCCAGTCGATCCAGTTCATGGGCCGATGCATTAACATGTTGAATTTCACGATTGCTGTCCCTTGCAGCAACACTGACTTTATGATTATTTTCACTGACATTTTTTGCGCCGCCAGCAATTTCTGCAATATTTGAAGAAACATTGTTGGCCGCATGTGCCAGTTCAATCATGGAATCAGAAATAGCTTTTGAACGTGTGTCAGCCTCATTGGCATTATGAGATAAATTATCTGCTGCACGGGTTTGTTCTTCAACTGATGACAGGATTGTTTCTGCTGCATTGTTCATGCGATCAATAATTTTTGAAATATTCAGGATAACCTGAATGGCATCTTCCGTGCTTTCCTGAACACTCGTAATTCTCATGGCAATGTCTTCTGCTGCCTGATTGCTCTGAATAGCAAAATTTTGAATGGCATTGGCAACAACAGCAAATTCTCGGCCCGAATGTCCAGCAGCCGCAGCTTCAATGGAGGCATTTAAGGCAAGAAGATTTGTTTTATACGCCAGACGTTTAATCACATCAGTCACGCCGCCAATTTCATCGGCTGAATTTTTTAGAAGATTCATTGTGTTTTCAGCAGTTGTGGCTTTTGATAAAGCTTCAGCAGCAATGTTTGAGCCCAAACGCGCATTTTTTTCGATATTGGACATTGATTTTGACATATTTTCCACAGATAAGGCAATGGAATTGATATTTGCAGACACCTGTTCTGTTGTGCCACTCACCTTGTTCACCCGAAAGCTGATTTCCTCCATACTGGATGCAATGGAATGAATATTGTTCGACATTTGGCCGGACGTAATTGCCACGGAATTGGCCTTTTGGCTCATTTTTTCAGAATTATTTGACAGCTGACCGGCAATATGAACCATGTCTTCAGAAGATTTTGCAAGGCAAAGGCCTTTGGTTTTGACATCAGAAACAATTTTACGAAATGCAATAACCATTGTATTAATTGCAGACAAGAGCTTTCCGATTTCATCGTTGGATTCCTGTTTCAATGTTTTTGACAAATCACCTTTGGAAACCTGCTGTGCAAAGAGGACCACCTGATCAATGGGACGTGTCAGCCAGCGACTCAAAAAAACGCCAAAGCCTGAAGCTGCAACAACGCAAAACAAAATAAAAAATAAGATAATTCTTAAAATCAAACCAAAGGCATTTTCTGCATTTTTTCGAATTCGATTGGCCATAAATAAAAATTCATCAACAGGAACCGTTGCAGAAAGCGTATATTGTCTGTCTGCAACCTGAAGAGGCATGTAATTGATCAAATGATCCTGGTTTTTGTAAGAATACCTGTCCTGCCCTTTTTTACCTGCAAGCATATCATCTTTGACAATGGTTGATAATTTACCATATTTAATATCACTAAAATTAACTGGATCCATGATCGTGTATTCCGGATGACTCACCACACGCCCCTTATCATCGATAATAAATGAAAACCCTGTGTTTCCATACCGGTATTCCTTGATCACCTCGCCAAGAACGTCCCAGTCTATATGCAGTGAAATCAAGCCTTCAAGCATATCTTCAATATATATTGGCGCGCATAGTATCATTTCAACTTTTTGATCATGCCTGGATTTAAAAAAACCTGGATGACTGACCAGTCCTTTTTTGTTTTTTATGCCAGCCTTAAACCATTCTTTATCTGAAGTGCTGACAGTGTTTGAATCAAAGGCGCCGTTGCGAAGTGCAATCTTTTCCTGACCGGTTTTATCAATAAAACAGATTTGATTGAGAATGAAGCGTTCTTTCTGACCAACATGCACTTTTGATGACAGATAAACGTTGTAAATTTCCTTTTTCAGCAAATCCGTTGATCGTTCAAGTTCCTCATTAATGGTATCATCCAGAACACCATTTAAACAAATAATCCAATCGCGATTCGGGTAATATGCATAAGCTGAATAGAGACGATATCCATCCCTGTCATAAAAAAATGTATCAACCTTTTTGGAGTATGGACGTTTTAATATTTGTTCAAATGGTTTTTGGCCCAAATCGCTGATAATATTTTTTCCCACTTGTTCAGGATCCGGATGAACCATGATATTGCCTTTGAAATTCATGACAAAGGCATAGCCATTTTGACCAATTTTGGTTTTTTCAACCGAGGAATAAAGGGTTTTATTTTTTTCGGGAACGCCCACAAAAAAAGCACCCAACAATGTTCCGGAATCGTTGTAAATGGGCTGATAGATGGATAGATAACGGGTATGATATTCATGGGTGATCCCGCGATATGAAATACCACCTAAAATACTTTGAACAATGCCATTGGGTTGACCATCAGGATCAATCGCCGGTATGTAAGTTTCAATGGCTCTTTTGCCATTTTCTCGCTGGACATTTGTGGCAATGCGCAGCATATCACCATCATCGTTCATTTTTTGAAAAATTGAACAATGAACGCCGGTCATCTCCTGAACATCATCAACAATCGGTACAAACCGATCCGAATAAGCAAACGTCTTTTCAACAATTTCAATACCGATATGAACCAGGGGTAACGTCACGGTTTTCTTTTGACCGGTTGACTGATTTTCGGCATTCCAGGTAATGGTTTCTTTAGAAGACAGATAGACTTTGCCTATATTCTGAAAAATATATTCAGCACTGTACAGGCCAAGAGTCAGCTTTTCCCTTAACATTTGAAATTGAATATGACAATTTTCCAAAAGTCCCTGAACAATCTGACTGGCTTCTTTTGTGGCCCGTGCAACTGCTCTGGGCTGTGAATTGAGATACAAAGGCAAATTGGCGGTACTTGCCAAACGGCGGGTTAAATTGATGGAAGATGAAATCAGAGGCGCAACGCGTTGGCGTTCAGCTTCAAGGCCAATTTGAATATTGGCATAGGCCTGCTCCTCAAGGCCCTGATAACTTTTTAAAATGGTTTGTTTGGCAAAAGAATCAAACTTAAAAATGCTGAAACTGCCAATAAACAAAACCGGAAGAACACCAATGAGAATGCTGATGATAATGAGCTTTAAGCGAAGAGAGCGTTTTAACATGAGATTTCTCCTTATAATATAGCCGAATTCGATGAATCGAATACAAAAACGCTGTCGCAACAGAATCTTACATAAATTGTCTATGAACGTAAATGTTAGTGAACACGTATAACCTTTTGAAAAAATTAAATGAGGTCTTGAACGGTGGTTCTAACTCATTGATGAAATGTTTAACACAAACTTTTTTGAAGATCAAGCTTGTTTAGAGGAAATGGAAGGCAAAAACCCTCAGGATTTTTACCCCATTTTGTGCAGAAAAAAACGATTTTGGTTCCTTAGGATGTCAGTATCGAGTAAACGTTTACCTTTAACGATGAGGTATAAATAATTTAAACGTCTTAATATCAATGCCACGAACAATAACCGGCCCAAAATCGGTTCCGCCAAGCTGGACTTTTTCGATGCCAATGACACCTTTGAGAGGAAGATTCAGGGCTACCATATTACTGGTGCCATCTGATCCAAAATCAAGGGTGGCAGGACGATTATTGGCAATATCGCCAATCAACAAGTTACCGCTAAAACTCCAGGTAGCAGGATTGTTATCTGTTCCGGAGAAAGATCCTGCCGCATGAACCATGTGTGCATTGTTATAATCTTCGGGACCTGTACCATAAATATAATACACATTTTCAATGTCCAGACGCGCACCAATCTCCATATCAAGGCCCATACTATGTCCAGATATATAAGTGTGCGCATTGTCATGTTGAATAATTCTGCCGATTTCCCACCGGCCAAATTGCGTGCCGCACCATTTCATTTCGCCCAGGTTGGCATAAAGATCTCCTTCCCATTCATGGGCCACCAGTTTTAGCCAGGTTTTGCCATATTCTTGACCAACATTTAATGAAAAGTGACCGTTTCTTAAAATAAAAGGATTCTTGTTTCCATCATGCAAATAAAATTGATTCAATTCCAATGAATCCTGCCCAGCGGTTGTAACAGGATCAGCATCGCGAATAATCAACTTTGTGTTATACAGATAAAAAGGGGTATTGGTTATTTTGAAATCGATGCCGCCATTTCCAGTGTTTCCTTCTGGACGTATTCTTATATTTCCCCCCATACCTTCAAAATAAAGCCCTGGTAGAGAGAAATATCCTAAATCGGTTCCGTTTGTTCCTTCTTGATTGTTTGCTACACGAATATGAACATCATCAAAATCGCCAGTATACAATTGCATTTTAGGAAGGTCTATATTTATAAACGATCCATAACTATCTGTACCAACATCAATATCCAATGCTTTAATACCTGTTCCATAGATGGAGGATGGATCCATGCCGATTTTATGGGCCACCGTGTCTCCCATCGCTATTTTTGTTGCAAGATTAAAATTTCCAAAAGTGGCGTGATCAATATTATCAATAACCAGATAGGCAGGATTGGGATATCCAGACAGCCCATCTTTATCAGTAAGCGACAGGCGTGTGAGTGTCACGCCAAAATCAATATCCGGAATAACAATGGAAATTCCGGTTTGGCCGGTTACATGAGACATTTCATTATCTGTCAATGCGATCATTGCTGATGCACATATGGGAAAGATAATGGACAGTACCACCAGGTAAATATATCGAATCATCTGATAATCTCCTGAAATCATTGCCAGAGACATAAACCTCTCTGGCAATGCAAACGGTGTTAATGTGTAAAAATATACATTGGGCTATAAACTTGCTCGATAGCAAAGGCCAGATCAGTCAATTGGATAATACACATTGTATTGGCATTGCCCTGATTTTGATCTTCCATTTGAAGTTGATAATCATTGAAAGTAATGTTTGCGGTAAATTTAGGAAGTTCAATACGAATAAAGGATGTGCCAAAAGGAATAACATCTGCATGAGGGCTGTCGAATACACGGTCTTTCGTACCGACATCAATCGAAAACTTTGCATTTTGTAATTTCAGACTTAATGTACTGTCTCGTGGTGGATCATGAGGGCTGTCCAAAGCCAGATAACCGCCACTGCCTGATCCATATAGACCATCAGGATCATAATATTTTAACTGATGCCCTGAAGCCTGAAGTTCTAAGGTTCCTGCAAGAAAAATATCAATTCCTGTTGCGCCTGTGACATCATCCATTGCATCGTCGTCAATGACATCCATTGCAAAGATCGCAACCGGAAAAAAACAAATAATCATTAGTATTGCAAGCCACTGTTTCATAATACGCTCCATGAAATTACACGGTATTCGCATGGGATCATGCGAACAGGTTACTCATGATCAATGCGCAGAAATATAGAGCGCATCTGGTGTTTGTGGAATGGAGAATGACATCAAACTGGTCGATATCTTCCCCAGACTCCCATTTTCAGTGCCTGCGGCATTTTCAAATTTTAAATTGATATCAGCCATGCTTGTGGTGATATTGAGTGTCGGCAAACCGAGCTTGATAAATGATCGGTTGGCTTCAACAGCATTGGCAACACCATTCACTGTAAGGCCTCCTGCGCCGGCAGTTCCAACATCCAGAGTCAGTTTTGAATTTGTGATGGAAATATTGAAATGGCTCTCAGAATTTCCATCCAGCCAGAGATAACCTCCACTGGTGGTACTGACACCATCATCATCTTGATATTTGAAATCATTGAAACTCGTTCGAATTTCCAGGGTTCCAGCAATGAAAATATCAACCCCCGTTGCTGCATAAATCCCTGACATTTCATCATCACAGATAGGGTCCATTGCAAAAGCATATGGAATAAAACCCATCCATGCGGTAAAAACCACCGCTAAAAAAAACTTTTTCATGTTTTCCTCCTCCTAAAAAAATCGGTTAAAAACCGAGCCTACCCTAAAATTTTTTTCCATCTATTTTTTGTAATTTTTTTGAAATCTATTTCCCATTTACCTCGGTGAAATATATATGGCCTTCGGTGTCTGTGGAATGCTGACAGTCAGATCAGGGGAATCAATATTTCCAAAGCTGCTTCCATCTTTAAAGGTCAGATGAAAATTTTCTGTTGCAATCTCTGGCGCTGTCTTTGGCGACCCGATTTTCACAAATGAACGGTTCGCAGAGATCGCTTCTTTGCCATTAATCCAAAGACCATCTTGTTCTGTTTTTCCCGTATCAAAGCGTAATTCACAGTCATCATATGAAATTTCATAAACGTCATTAATATTTTGATTTATCTTTTCTTTCGATGTTTTTTTATCTTGTTCAGGACTGTGAATTTGCCATTGTAAAATTTGATATGTTGGCGATGTTTCTTCACCTTCAACATATATATGAATCCCAACAGCACCTGTAATATTATTCATTTCAGCATCGGTAATGGGATCCATAGAAAAAACCTGAAATGGCAATAATAAAAGGATCATAAAAGCGATGCATGTTTTCATAATCTACCTCCAGAATGCCTTCAATTGGGTTGAACTTTTTTTCAATGATATCCTGAAATAACTGAGTGGGATGAGAGGTTTAATACTGAATAATTACAGATAGAACCCTGCTTGATGTATAAGATCGTTTAATATCAATGTTTCAAGGGGTGTGAAGACAAACTGACTGCTCAAAATGCAAATATCGTGCCGTTATCTGCAATCCTAAAAAATGATGCGAAGGATTGAATATTTAAAATGCACTTGTAGAATTCAATAAGATTCCATGGAACACGAATGATTCAGGATAAAAAATGCCGCAATGTGAGTTCAATACTGCTCCACAAGTCATGATAAATGGTTTTAAAGGTGTTAATTGGATATGTGTTGGGAAATTCAGCGGCATCCGTTGAAAATGCTGGTGGTTTTGTGTAACCAATTCCGGCTGGTGATTGTGCCCACGAAACAATATTTTTTGTTCAGGACCATTCCCAAAGAAAAGATGGATATGGTTATCGTTTAACTGTTGAATCATACACGATAATCCAAGTTCCTTCATAAAAGGTAATGAATGCGTAAACAAAATATGTTGGGTGTGGACCACAAGTGGAAGTTTTTTTAAATAATGGTGGGTTGATGGGCTAATTCGTGGATCGCCGGAAACGGTTAAAGAATGGTCGTTATTGCCTTTTATGGCAATGATATTATTTTTTTGGATCAGATGAATACTTTCATCGGCAGTATGAATGCATGATGAATCACAGATATCACCCAAATGAATAATTGTTTGACACCCTTTTTGATAAAGGACGTCAATCGCTGCTTCAAGTGTGGAGACTTGTCCATGACTATCTGCAAGGATGCCAATGGGCTTTTCAGAGGGTAAGACTATTTTTTGGTTAAGAGGGTTCATTATACATTATTCTTTTAGATCAAATTTTTCCTTTCCATTTTAATCTCAGGTCAATAATTCTCTCTCGACCTTTCTTCTGGCCAAGTTTAATACAAATCCAAAAACAGATCAAGCTTCACATTCACAAATTTTATATCTCACATATGATCAATACCTGGACAGATGGGATGAACTGCTTCAGCTATTTTCCCCCAATGCCATTCTGAAAGGTGCTTTTGATAAATTTGCACAGTCCAATCATAGCAAATTTAATATGTAAGAAAATTGTAAATTTTGTGTCTATTATTTTAAATGATAAAAAATATTAGAAAGGAATTTACAATGATTAATTTTATATATAACTGGCGGCGAAATCTCATATTTTTTTTGTATTTTTTACTTTTTGTTAACTGTTTTTTGCCCAAAATGAAACAG
>PEAL01000312.1 GCA_002753725.1 Deltaproteobacteria bacterium | reverse complement strand
CAGATCCCTACAACCCCATTGTTCGATTCATTTATCTCTCAACAGAACCATCGCTTCATTTTTTTCGGTCAAGATTACCCATGGAATATGGAGAATTTGATTTTACACCACTGATTTTGCTTCTTGTCCTGTATCTACTGGATACAGTACTGGTCACAACCTTGTATTCTGCAGCCATTTCATTTATGTAGTAAGGTTTGGAGTTGGCAGATTAAAATAATCTGGAAAAAGCTAAGGAATGCTTGAAAAATAAGTTCCCCATTTAATATTTCATCACGATTCCTAATGAACCAAAATTTATTTTTTCCAAAGTCAACAGGCTGCTGAAAATGATCCCAAATATAATTCATCAAACGTGGAAGAACAAAAATATTCCAAAACAATTTGCGTTTCAGATTCAGGCTTGTCAGCGATTTTAAAAAATGAATCGATAAAATTTAGGGTATATCCGAACCTCTCAAAAGCTGAATTTCAAAGGGCGCATTTCCAAAAAGTCGGACATTTAATGAAATAGCACAATCAGGAAATGAAATGGTGGTTTTTGTTTAAATTGCCCTACGTGTACGTTTCCCAAATGTGCTTTTAGCATCGGATAAGTGGTATAACCTGGATGCGCACTGGCATATCTTTTGCGTTGTTGCACGAGAATGCTTTCTGGCTGGAGTCAACAGTTGATCGAAGGCCTTATTTTTCTAAATGAACAACAGTATTAGCATTACAAATTTGTATGGAGAAACCCTATGGAGAAACAATTATGTGTCGATTATTTGCTTTGACCAGTGAACGTCCACAATCGCCAATTGTCGCCCTTCAAGCGTTAGATATAATGAAGGAAGGCCATGATGGTTCTGGCGTCGGGCTGTTTTTAAGCGGACTGGGTGGAACATTTGAAGAAATGGCAGATTGTCCGATTTTATCGGGTATTTTTACAGATAAAGGATTAAAACGTTTAGATACCTTCATGCTGGATACCGGATTTATGACCAAACATAAACTGACCATCCGCGTTTCTAAAAAACCTCCACCCGGCGTACCCAACCGAGATATTTATTTAATTCGGGCATATGAATACCCTGAACATTGGGATCATTATTCTGAGGATGAAAAACACGAAAAATTACTGGCCCTTCAATTGACCTTACGTCAAATGGGCCAGGAAAAAAATGACATGATTGTGTTCAGTTTTTGGCCGGATGTTATCATGATCAAAGAGATTGGTGACCCCATAACAGTAGCCGAACATCTCAAACTGGATCGAAATGAACTGAAAGCTCGAATTGTTATGGCTCAGGGACGTCAAAATACCAATTATGCCATTAACCTGTACGCCTGCCATCCTTTTTTTATTCAAGGCATCTCAACCATGACCAATGGTGAAAACACGGCATTTATTCCCATTCGAGAGTACTTGCAATCGCGTGGATTTATGGGATATCAAGGGTATCAGTCGGATTCGGAAGTGTTTACGCATATCCTGCATTACACAATCAAAAAACTGGGACTTCCAATGGAAGCTTACAAACATGTGATCACACCCTTGCAGGATGACCATCTTCAAGCCCATCCAGACAGCAATTTTTTGATGCATTTAAAAAATTCCTGCCGATCCTTAATTATCGATGGCCCTAATTGTGTGATTGGCTGCCTGCCAGATAAATCGCTATTTATGGTTCAGGACCGAAAAAAACTGCGTCCTGGAGTTGTGGGCGGTCAGCCTGGTTATTATTGTTTTTCATCGGAAATCTGTGGCCTTGATGCTGCTGTTCCAAATCGAGATAAAACAAAAGATTTTCAACCCATGCATTTGGATACTGCTGTTGTCTATGCGGACCGTAAGGAGGTAACGTTATGCCGTCAAACCGACCCATTACCCCAGGCACACTGAGTGTCAAAGATCTCTACTGGCAAATTACCTGGAACAATGACCGATGCACCATGTGCGGCTCCTGCACGGCTGTTTGTCCGGTTCATGCCATTGAGCTTGGGGTGTTTCGTAAACGTAGCGTTCGTGCAGCTATTGGCGTAAAAGAGGGGGCTCGATCTGATCTGAGCATTTATTATGGGATTCGTCAAAAAACGGATCCAGCGTATGCCTGTGTCGGATGTGGGATGTGTAATATGGTTTGTCCCAATAATGCCATTATCCCACTTCGTTCGGATGAATCAGATAAAACCAGTTTTCATATCAATCGCGGTGGTCAACCCCGACGTCGTGGGGGACGTCGAAATACGCCTGATTCATTTTTGGATCGAATCAAATTTATGCGCATTTCCATGCTCACCGATCCTGCCCTGGATGCCGGACGACATGAATTTGAACTTCGAACCCTGCTCGGTCGTGTGCTTCCCCCTGAAGACAATATTCATCGCCTGTATCAAAAAGAATGGATTCCACCGGTTCGTGAAATATACCCTCTGATGATTGGGGCCATGTCTTTTGGTGCATTATCGCCCACCATGTGGGAAGGGCTTCAAATGGGGGTGGCGTACTTAAATGAAGAACTTGGTATGCCGGTACGAATGTGTACCGGAGAGGGCGGATGTCCTCCCCGATTGTTGCGATCCCGCTTTTTGAAATATGTAATCCTTCAAGTGGCCAGCGGCTATTTTGGATGGGATGAAATTATTCATGCGCTGCCACACATGAAAGAAGATCCCTGCGCCATTGAGATCAAGTATGGTCAAGGGGCAAAGCCTGGAGATGGTGGATTGCTCATGTGGTACAAAGTCAATAAATTGATTGCTGCTATTCGCGGTGTACCGGAGCGAACGAGCCTTCCCAGCCCGCCAACCCATCAAACCATGTATTCTATTGAAGAATCTGTTGCTAAAATGATTCAATCCATGTCCATGGCTTGGGGATTTCGTGTTCCGGTGTATCCCAAAATATCAGCGAGTTCAACAGCACTTTCTGTATTGAACAATTTGACACGTAATCCTTATGCGGCGGGCTTATCCATTGATGGCGAAGATGGGGGGACAGGTGCTGCTTACAATGTATCCATGAATCATATGGGGCATCCCATTGCGAGCAATATTCGGGAATGTTATCTGAATCTGGTGAAAGTGGGCCAACAGAATGAAATTCCTTTGATCGCTGCTGGCGGTATTGGCAAACGTGGAAACCTTGCAGCAAATGCTGCGGCTTTAATTATGCTGGGTGCCAGTGCAGTAAGTACCGGAAAATATATTATGCAGGCAGCAGCAGGTTGTCTGGGATCGGAAACCGATCGATGCAATATCTGTAATATTGGTCAGTGTCCTAAAGGCATCACCAGTCAGGATCCGCGTTTATATCGACGGTTGGATGCTGAAAAGGTAGCAGAACGTCTGGTGGATGTTTATTTAAGCTTTGATACAGAATTGAAAAAAATTGTTGCGCCCCTGGGACGATCAACGTCTTTGCCCATTGGTATGGCCGATGCATTGGGTATTGATGATTTTCATGCTGCAGAAGCGCTGAACATTAAATATGTGACATAATGGTGGTAATATGAATAACGAAAAGGTATTTAATTTTTTTGGTTTTTCGATTTGGGGAAAAGAAGATGGTCATCGAATGGAATCCCGTGTGCTTGAGGAACGGCTTCAGAGAAATGTAGCAGAAGGTCATCGTCGCATTGAAGTGCGTGCCTTTGGTCAACATGGTATTGGCGGTCGATTGTGGGTAGCTGGTGATGATCCCATTCATCTGCGTATTACAGGATCTGCTGGTCAACGCACCGGTGCAATGGGTTTTCCCAATACCACCATTGAGGTTATGGGACCGGTTTCTGATGATGTCGGCTGGCTGAACGCGGGTGCAACAATTATTGTTCATGGTAATGCCGGCAATGGTGCATGTAATGCAATGGCCCAGGGAAAAGTCTATATTGAAGGGAATATTGGTTCACGCGGCATGACCATGACCAAGTGTAACCCGCGTTTTGGTCAACCCGAACTGTGGATCCTGGGATCATGCGGTGATTATTTTGCAGAATTTATGGCCGGTGGAACAGCAGTGGTGTGTGGTATCTCTCCTCAAAATTCGGAAAACATTTTAGGGTATCGACCTTGCGTAGGCATGGTCGGCGGAAAAATATTTTTCAGAGGCCCGCATCAAGGGTACAGTCAGTCTGATGCACGACTGCTTCCCATTTCTGATGACGACTGGCAATGGCTGCTGGATGGATTGAAAGCATATCTGGATAGTATCAACCGCACTGAATTATTGGGACAATTATCCATCCGTGAGCATTGGCAACTCATTCAAGCCCGAACACCTCTTGAACGTGTCACCCGTGCCCGACAATCAATGTGTGATTTTCATTCAAGTGTCTGGGATAAAGAACTGGGAAAAGGCGGCATGGTCGGTGATTTGCTAACCATTGATACCCATCCTGTGCCATTGCTTCCCACAGGAATTTTACGGCGCTTTGTGCCTGTATGGGAAAACCGAAAATATGCCCCCCCCTGTCAGACCGCCTGTCCAACCGGAATTCCGGTTCATGACCGATGGCGACTGGTGCGTGAAGGTCGTATAGATGAAGCGATTGATTTAGCCCTGGCGTATACCCCTTTTCCGGCAGCGGTTTGTGGGTATTTATGCCCCAACCTGTGTATGCAAGGATGTACACGCAATGATCAGGGGATGAAACCTGTAAATATAAAAATCCTTGGCAAACAAAGTGTCCAAGCCAAACCCGTTGAACTTCCGAAACTCTCCGGTAAACGTGTCGCAGTGATTGGTGGCGGTGTTGCTGGAATTTCTGTGGCATGGCAACTGCGTCAAAAAGGTCATGAGGCGATTGTGTATGATCGCAATGAACGTCTGGGAGGGAAATTAGCATCCGTTATCCCCAACACCCGCATTCCAGACGAAATACTGAATGCAGAAATCGACCGAATCAATCAAATCTTACCCCATGTTCATCTTCATCAGGATTTAACTTGGAAAGAAACAGAAAAATTGACCTCAGATTATGATGCTGTGGTAATTGCTTCAGGCGCTCAAACCCCGCGAGTACCCAATATTCCTGGCAAAGAACACCTGATTCCTGCACTGGACTTTTTACGTCAGGCCAAAAATGGAACAGCGCAAGTGGGGGGAAAAGTAGTTGTTATCGGGGCTGGTAATGTGGGCTGTGATGTTGCCACAGAAGCCTTCCGCCTGGGAGCAAAGGATGTTTTATTGATCGATATTCAGGAACCCGCCTCTTTTGGTGCAGAGCGAGATGCGGCAGAACAGGCAGGTGCACGTTTTCAATGGCCCTGTTTTACTGAAAAAATTTCTGATAGTGGTGTTCATCTCACCTCTGGCGAACTGCTTCCTGCCGATACAGTGATTATCAGTATTGGAGATCAACCTGATATCAGTTTTTTGCCGCCATCCATTCAAATAGAGCGGGGTTTTGTTAAAGTGAATGATATCTTTCAGACCACTGACCCTAATTTTTTTGCTGTGGGTGATGTTGTTCGTCCAGGTCTGCTAACCGATGCTATTGGTGCAGGGCGTACGGCTGCCAGCGCATTGATTGAAATATTTGACGGTAAACGTCCGAAATACTCTGGATTGAAACCAGTGGATCGCTCACGCATTAAACTCAGCTATTACGATCCCCGAATGATTGATTTCAAAGATGCAGTAGAATGTGGAAAAGCTTGCGCATCCTGTGGTTCCTGCAAGGATTGCAGTATTTGCGTGGAGCTATGCCCACAACATGCCATTTCCAGAGAATCCGCTCAAAATGAATATGGATTTGAAATGGTTGTCAATTCAGATCGATGCATTGGGTGTGGTTTTTGTGTTGCCGGTTGCCCGTGTGGTATTTGGGAACTGGTTGAGAATGAACCGTTGGATACATAAAATACTGGCATCCTTCATATGATGATAAAAATTGTTTACACGGTTAAGGATTTACGATGAAATAATTTTCCTATTTGAAGCCCCGTGGCTGGAGTCCCAAATCTTTAGGAATACTTGAAAAATAAGTTCCCCATTTTAGATTGGAGTCCCAAAGCTTTAGCTTTGGGAGTTACAGGGGCGCATTTCCAAAAAGTCGGACATTTTAGTCTTTTTGAAATTTGTTTGTTTTAAAGCGCTGAAAGCGCGAATTAATATAAGCCCAGGGCAACGCCCTGGGTGATGTAAAGCCTCCATTTTAAGCCCTGAAGGTCGAATGAGAATATGAATCAATATCATTCGCCCATAGCCGTCAGGCTAAAAAGAATTTTGTTTAAAAACAACACGTTAAGTCCCGTTAGGGACGACAGACAATAGCCTGGAGCTTCAGCTCCAGGCTTCTTGATCGGGAAGTGCTATAAATGACAACCGCAACAAGAACCTGGAGCTGAAGCTCCAGGCTAGTATCTGT
>PEAL01000047.1 GCA_002753725.1 Deltaproteobacteria bacterium | reverse complement strand
AATATTATGCAATGTTTTGCAAAATAGTCAAGACTATTTTGCAAAACAGTGCAAAATAGTCGGGTAAAGAAGGTAGATTTAAGGGCGCATTCCCAAAATGTCGGACTTTACTATTTTTTTATTTTATTTTTAGAAATCAAAAAAAATAGTGTAAGAAAATCAATTTTTTCGTGTCTCTATATAAAATATAAAAAAAATTTAAAAAATTTATTATCAAAGATCATTGAATTTTGATAAAACTGTTAACTGGTTAATGAAGGATGCCCAACAATACAATCAAAACATTAAGCCGTGTGCAATACTATTTACTTAAGATGTGTTGTCCTTGCATGGAAGATTATGGGAACAATTGAAGCCATGCGGCGTTAAAACAATAAAGGTTATCTCATGGCAGATTTTAATCACAATGCTTTTGAAAAAATGATCGACAACCTGACTGCCGATCAAATAACACCTGTTTATATGATTCATGGTGATGAATTTCTTGTAAAAAATATTGTCAAACGCCTGAAAGAAAAGCTTCTGCCCAAATCAAAACAAAAAACTAATTTTAATCCCATTGATGGCGCCATTGATCTCATCCCATCAGCAATTGAACAATTGAACACCTTTTCGTTGATACCCGGTATACGGATTATTGCTATCATTGATTCACAAGTTTTTTATTCAGGGCATGATCGTTCAGCATTATTGGAAAAAGGGCAATCAGCATTTTCAGAGAATCAGCTCAAAAAAGCATCACACTATTTATTGAATCTTCTTGCAACTGAAAAATTAGGCATTGAAGATATTTACGCCGAACGACTGGATGAAACCATTCAATCACTTGTCAAAGAACAAAACGATGCCTCACAGCATACGGAATGGCTGCAAGCGGTTGCTGATTACTGTGTATCTCAAAAACTTTCTGTTCCAGACGCCATGAATTATTCTGATATGTTGACAGAATCCATAGAAAAAGGGTTTGCCCAAAGAAATATTTTGATGATTACCACCGATACGGTTCAAAAAAACAGACGCTTGTATAAAGCCATTCTGAAAAAAGGCACGGTTGTTCATTGTCAGATTCCAAAAGGATTTGTTAAAGCGGACCAGGATCAACAAGAAAAGACCTTCCGTGAAAATGCTCAAACCATCCTGTCTCAACATGGAAAAACAATGGCACCCGATGCCTTTTCAGCCATGCGTGAAATGATCAATCCAAGCTTGAGGAGTTTTTCAATTAATTTGGAAAAACTCATTCAATATGTGGGGACGCGAAAGAAAATCACTAAAGATGACGTAGAAGCTGTTATTGAACATTCCCGACAGGATCCCATTTTTGAACTGACCAATGCGCTGTCAGATAGAAATTTGATTGAAGCTCTACTTGTATTGGAAAACCTGTTTGCCAATCAGTTCAATCCACTGCAAGCATTAGCTGCCATTGCTAATTTGATCCGACGGTTATTGTTGATTGTCGATGTTAAAGAAATGTATCATGGAAGCTATCAAAAAGGGATGTCTTTTGCTCATTTTAAAAATCAGTTTTTTCAAAATGTTCTGGAATATGACCAGCGTCAGGCAGAAGATTCACAAACTGGTGAAGTATCCAGTGATGCACCTAAAAAAGTCAGGGGGAAAGTATCCAAAACCACGCTGATGGTCGCTAAAAATCCCAAAAGTATCTACCCTGTTTATCTGGGCTTTAAAGCATCGGAAAATTATCACCGTCAAGAGTTGATTGATGCCATCCAAATATTATATCAGGCAGATAAGCGCATTAAAACCGGCAGCCAGGACAACCGTCGAGTGATTGAACAAGCAATCATTCAGATCTGTCGCCGTAAGCAGCCGGTCAGGAAAAAATATTAAAATCCGTGTTTTTCCATAATTTTAGCAACCATGCCTTCTTTTTCCAGTTGTTTTAGCCCACTATTGAAGGCTTTCAGTTTAGATTCATACTCTGGCGCTTTCTTTGAAAAAGCGATGTATAGCGGTTTGACTTCCAGTGGTGGTTCCATAAATTCGAGGTCACCCAGAAAATGCGGATATTTCGTCACAATAATATGTTTAGCCACATATTTATCAATAAATATAAAGTCAATCCGTCCCTTAAACAATTTTTTCAGGTTGGTTTCATCACTGTTGACTTCTTCCTTTTTCAAAAAAGCAGCTTCATCAAATTCTTTTGTATTGACATAGTCCCTGACAACACCAAATTTGAATTGTTTGAGTCCCTCCAACGCAGCGGTTTGATTTTTTTGAGGGTCAACAGGATACGCGACTTTATTGTCTTTGCGTTTATACAATCCCACCGGACCACCTGGAAAAGAATCAGAAAAAACAAAATCTGCCAACCTGCCTTCATCGTAATATTCTGGAAATAATCCATCTCGTTTTCCGGTCTGTACTGTATTCACCGCCCTTGCCCAGGGCAAAAAACGAATATCAACAGTAATGTTGGAACGTTTTAAGGCTCCTTCAACAATTTCATGGACATACCCATTGTTTTTCATATTGGGACCGATATACGGTTCCCATTCCAGGGTCGCCAATGTGACGGTTTGTTCTGCAAAAACGACTTGCGAAACAAATAAACAAATCATTAGCACAAGAAATCCTTTTTTCATGATGAAACTCCTTTCTAAAAAAATTAATAAAAAATACTTTGATGGCCGCATGTGCAATTCAATGAAACATATAAACGATTGCATGAAAAAATCAATATATTTTTTAATATGTTATGAGTGGAGAAATGCTGAAATCCTGACGCTGACATTTTTTGATCCTTTTACGATCTATACCCCTTGATAAGCCTGATAACATCCAACAATAATAAAAAATTAGACCCATCAATAACCGCTCCCCATATGGCTCCATAAACACAGTTTTTTTCGACCAAATACGGTAATGGCAGTATCTGTTCAACAGGACTGTTGATCATCTTTTGCGGTTCATCAATGATTAATCCGCAGGATGGATCAACTGTCTTGGCCCAAAAAATATGTGGGGATTTGTATGAAATCTCTTTTTGAGGAAGCCTGAGGGCCTTGTGAAGATAGATAGTTTTTGCAGAAACTTCGTTCTTTGACTGAATTTTTTGAATATTCTGTATTTGAGCCATATTCAATCCCAATGGAACGGATTGTATATTGACCACCAGAATATCCAGGGATGTCTCATTGAGGGGATGATCAGATTTCATTATATGGCTTTAAAAAGTTTGCCAATATCCAGAATGGTGACATATTGATTTTGATAGGTGGTAATACTGTCAACAAAATCACGGATACCTGGATCAATGGTTGAAATGGTTCCAAATATTTCTGTTTTGGGGATTGAAATAACATCTTCAACAGAATCAACAAGTATGCCAGACCGAATGCCATCCCATTTTGCAATGGTAATTCGACTGCGACGTGTGGGGGGGGATTCTGGTTTCTGAATAATTTTATGAATATTTAATACCGATTCAATGTCGCCCCGGACATTGATGATGCCCAGAATTGTTTCCGGACAACCGGGGACAAAAGCGATGGTTTCATAAGGTAGAATTTCTGTGATATCTGATCCATAAAAAGCATGTACCATCGTTCCGATTTTAAAAAGAACCAGCTCTACAGTTTGATCCTTAACCAATAGCTGTTCATCATTGAATTGCCTGTTTATTTTGATTGCTTTCAGTATTTTTTCTGTTTGATCTTTGCTGGTTTGCACAATTATTTCCCATTGCTGGTTGGATATTAAACGCTATTTCCGTAATTACCTTAGAAATGCTCGAAAATAAGTTCTCCATGTTAGATTGGAGTCCCAAAGCTTTAGCTTTGGGAAGTCCTTAGCTTTTCAATGCGTTGTTTTTCTGTGAGTCCCAAAGCTAAAGCTTTGGGGCTCCACCCAAAGGAACGTTATTAAATTTTGATTCCTTAATATTAAACATCGCTAAAAAATAATATCATTTTTTTGAGATTCGTCACTTGTAACAAACTGAAAGCCATAGGTCATCCCACCATCTGCTTTGCTTTGTGCCCAGACGAGTTGAGCACGGTTTTCATGTAAAATACCACCTTTTTCCAGGCGCATTTGAATGGGGATCGGAGTTTGGGTGTCGAAGCGGATGCCACTGTTAGACATGTTTACCGATTCGGCATCAATAATGTCGGCGTCTATAAAAAACTCTACTCTCGTTTTGATTGGAATGCGTGACGCTGTTCGCAGGTCAGTTCCATTTTCTTCTTTCATCGTGTTCTCCCTGAACGTCATATTGATATGGATAATCTGTTGTTTATTTTTAATCCAATGAATTGAATGGGTCGTTAAAATTTATATGTATAATGGGAACAATTCATTTTGTCAAGACAGGCAAGCGGTTTATTTTTTTTATAAATTTACTACACTTTATTTTCTGCTTGCATTTTTAATGTCAAGATGTTTATCTAATTTTTTTTAAATTTTCCTCGGAAATTTTCAAAAACGAATGTTTAAAGTTAAAGGAATCAGGAAGGATAGAGCGCAATGGCTTTAATCGTACAAAAATATGGTGGCACATCCGTTGGGAACATTGATCGTATTCGCAATGTCGCCAAACGGATCACCCGCTATTATGACCAGGGAAACAGCCTGGTTGTTGTCCTATCTGCCATGTCCGGTGTGACAGATCGTCTCATCGATATGGCCAGCCAGATCACCAAAGAGCCCAATAAAAGGGAAATGGATGTCCTTTTAGCCACAGGAGAGCAAACAACTGTTTCCCTGATGGCCATTACATTGACATCAATGGGTTATCCTGCGGAATCCATGCTGGGATATCAGGTTTGTGTTCGGACCAGTGGTGCCTATGGACGGGCAAGAATTTTGGACATTGGTAAGGATCGCCTTCAACAACTTCTGGACCAAAAAAAAATTGTTATTGTTGCTGGTTTTCAAGGGGAAGATCAGGGGGGGAACATTACAACGCTGGGTCGAGGGGGATCTGATACGTCTGCTGTGGCAATCGCAGCGGGTTTGAATGCAGATGTTTGTGAAATTTTTACCGATGTTGATGGTGTGTACACCGCTGATCCTAATGTTTGCAAAAAAGCCCGAAAGATTGATCGAATATCCTATGATGAAATGCTAAACATGTCGAGCCTGGGCGCAAAAGTGCTTCAAATTCGATCAGTAGAATTTGCAAAAAAATATCAAGTCCCTGTCCATGTAAGATCATCATTTAATGAGGAGCAAGGAACAATGGTTGTTAATGAAGAAAAAGACATGGAACGTGTTGTTGTTTCCAGTGTCACGCATAATAAAAATGAGGCAAGAATTACTCTGTCACGTGTACCTGATGTACCGGGTGTTGCAGCAAAAGTTTTGCGAGCAATGGCCAACGCAGGTATCATTGTGGATATGATTATCCAGAATACCCGAAAAGGCAATATGACAGATATCACATTCACTGTTTCAAAAACGGATTACGAAAAAGCACTCGAGATTGAAAGTAAAGTGGGTGAAGAAATCGGTGCAGAATTGGTGGCTGGAGATTCCAATATCTCAAAAGTATCTGTTATTGGCGTTGGGATGCGTAGCCATTCAGGTGTGGCTTCAACGATGTTCGATGCTCTGGCAAAAGAAAATATCAATATTATGATGATCAGTACCTCTGAAATCCGTATATCCTGCGTTATCGAAGAAAAATATACAGAACTTGCTGTAAGAACGCTTCATAACGTGTTTGACCTGGATAAGGAATAAAGTCATGGGGGGTTCATCTTCGTTTACAACGCCTTTAATAATTGAAGATGTGATATATCCCCCCATGCTTTCCAGTGAAAACGGATGAAACCGTTAAATTTGCAGCAAAGTCTTATATTATAAATTAAATCAAAAAAGCAATGCAGTCCACTTGAGGTGAGGGAATCAATATCTAAATGGCTGCCAATGCGCTGATAATTGACCGTCGAAGGTGTTCCACACGACGGAGGGTATAGTGTGAAATCGTATTGCGTTGCAAATCTTTAATGAGCAACAGGGTTCCAAAGCTTTGGTTTTCATCGTTTAGAAGAGGAAGTTCAATTTTAAAGGTACTGTTTTTAGATATGTCTTGTTCATTAATAAAGGTATCGCGGATCCATATCCATTCGAAGTTCTTGTTTAACCGGCAGTCATGATTTGTGTTGTGAACAGGAATGATTGTTAGTGATGTGTTCAGCCCTTGATTCATTTCTGGCGTGTCGTGAATGATTAGTTCTGCCATGTCAAATTCCAGACGTTCAAGAGCATTGCATATTTTCCCCCATAATGCATTCAATTCTCTGGCATTGATGATTTCTAACTGAAGCGATAAAAAGGTCCGACGATCACGCGTAAAACCAGCTTCATCGGTTACATCTCTAAACCATCCATAAATTTTATCTGTTGCAAAATAATCAAAATATCCAATTTTTCGAATAAATACAACCGATCCTGATCCCAGTATAATCAAAAACAAGCCGGCTTGTTCATTACGAAAATTGACCAGTAAGATTGAGAGCAAACACAAACAAATCGATATGGCATAAATGATCAGGACAGATCGACGAGCGGACAGCCCTTTTTCAATGAGGCGATGATGAATATGTCCTTTGTCTGGCTTAAACATGGCCTGACCTAACATAAATCGCCTGAGGGGAGAGATCATCGTATCAAAGATTGGAACACCCAGTGCAACCAATGGAATGAGCATCGCCGCACCCAGTTGACTTTTTACAGCGCCCATGACAGATAAGCCAGCAATGATATATCCTAAAAAATAACTTCCTCCATCACCCATAAAAATGGATGCTGGATTAAAATTATATCTCAAAAACCCCAGAATAGACCCACTTAATGTTGTAAACAATACCGCTATTAAAAAATCTTTCTGAAGAATCGACAGTACCACCAATACAATGCATGCAAAAAATGTAACGCCTGCAGCCAAGCCATCCAGACCATCAATAAGATTGATGGCATTGATAAAAAAAACAAACCAGAAAACCGTTATAAAATAGCTGAGAATGCCGGCATGAATATGAAAATTACCCAAATGAAAAAATTCAATACGAATTCCCCCCATAAATGCAACTGAGGCTGCAAGGATTTGAACCGAAAATTTGATATAGGGTCCGAGGCGTTTAAAATCATCAAACAGGCCCACACCAAAACAGATCAAGCTGCCAATAAAAAGAAAAATCATCGGGCGATTTAAATGCAACTTATTGGATATGTCTGTATTAAACAAGGACATAATGCAAAGTGTTAAAAAGAACGTAAACACAATGGCAAGTCCACCGTTTCTTGGAATTGGCGTTTGATGACATTTTCGTTCATTGGGCATATCCATCGCACCCAGTTTTTGACCTAAATATTTGGCAACGGGTGTGGATATGAGAGAAAATAGCAATGATATTAAAAATATGGCCAATAATGTTGTCATGGATCTTCCAAATAAAAATACTGTTTTGAAGCGATCCAACGATATTTTTTTCGGGCATGTTTAATGCGATGAAAAAACGATTGCTGGACGATCATATTCATTAACCAGGTTTTTCAGAATATTTTGGGGGATCATTACCTTTGATCAATTCAAATCGCTGAGAAATGGTTTCCGGCTGTATGGCTGACAATATGACATGATTGCTATCGGTGATAATAATTGAACGGGTCTTGCGCCCGTGAGTGGCATCAATCAATCGTCGATCTTCCCGAGCCTCATCTTTCAATCGTTTCATGGGAGCAGAATTGGGCGAAACAATTGAAACCAGGCGGTCACAAACCACTGTATTACCAAAGCCAATGTTCAAAAGACTTTGTTCCATTTTCATTCCTTTACATACAGAAGAACTATTCTATATTTTGAATTTGTTCCCTAATTTTTTCATGTTCGGATTTTAAGGTTACAATGATTTTAGATATTTCAACATTTCCGGATTTTGAGCCAATGGTATTGACTTCACGTCCCATTTCCTGAAGTAAAAAATTTAATTTTCGCCCTACAGGGGCATCCTCTTCCATAAAGTTCCTGAATTGTTGAATATGACTTTGCAAGCGGATAATTTCTTCAGAAATATCACTTCGATCTGCAAGAATAGCAGCTTCCTGGGCAATGCGCAACGGGTCAACCTCGATAATATTATTGGTTAAGACAGCGATGCGATCTTTCAATTTTTGTTGATAATAAGCAACCTGGCCTTGAGCAAGATCAATAATTTTGTTTAATTCCTGATCGATAAACCCCAAACGATTTTCCAAATCTTTGGCAAGGCTTAAACCTTCTGTGGCTCGCATAATACACAGATTATCCAGCGCTCGATTGAGACTTGACATCACTATCGGCGCCACTGAATCTAAATTATTCTCTTTTTCAATGGGTTTGATAATTCCACCGGCTTTCATGATATCTCTCAAGTTCAACGGATGATTCAACTGAAAATGATCAATAATTTGATTAAGCACACGCACATACTCTGTGGCACGATCAATGTTGGCCTCAAATTTATCCTGATCTTCCACATTTTCCTGAATGGAAATCATGGTTTCAACCCGTCCACGGCTCAAACACTGTTGAATGCTTTTTTTTATTTGATCTTCAAAAATATAATAAGTTGGCGCCAGTCGAAGAATCATATCCAGGTTTTTACTGTTTAAACTTCGTATTTCGACAACAACCTGAATATTGTTGATATTTTCTTCTGCCCTTGCAAAGGCAGTCATACTGTTTAGCATATGGTATTCACTTTCATGTTCGGTTGGCAATGAATTCTTGTTCTTTATCAAAGACAAAAATTATTCCATCATGCTTGCTAAATAATGCATTCGAACAGTGGTTAAAAAAGATTTTACATTTTCAGCAGCATAATCCGGATAGGTCCAGGGAAGGTCCTGAAATTTTCCTTTTTGATAGATCAAGGTCAAATCCGCATAAATGCCTTTGTTTAAATAAATTCGATGAGTAAAATTTTTTCCGGTAGCCAGAACAAATCGCTCTGGAACAATATAACCGGGATCAATATTGATTTGCCTTCTGTCTTGATCTCCAAATTGTTTTTCAATGGTATTGGTTGTTTGTTTGATTTCAGGCAATGTTGCCGGATCAATAGCCTTTTTAAATGATACCATCCGGCGAAACAAAGGGGTTCCCATCTCTTTTTCATAGTATGATGTATAATCAAAATCAAACCACCGGCTGACCATTTCTACAGGGCCAAAAGAAAGGATTAGCTGGTTCACAGCCCCTTCAAACAGTGACTGATCTTTCATAAACATCCCTACAATCAGACAGGCGGGCTTTGGTGGCTGTGGGGCGCTCATTTTTAGCCTTAAATGGGTTTGGCTTCATCTATGAGCATAATGGGAATCTCATCTCGAATTTCATACATCAGTTTGCAATGATCGCAGATGAGTCCATTTTGGGTTTCATTCAAGCGAAGCTCACCCTTACATTTTGGGCATACGAGAATGTCCAGTAATTCTTGATTAACAGCCATGAGTTTCTCCTTAGTTTTTGAAATTTGGCTTTTGGGCACGATTTATTTAAGCGCCAATCATACACAGAAAGGTATTATTTATCAAGTTTGAAAAAGAAAAACAATCTTTATTACAAGGACGGCGTCACATTATCATTTATCCCACTCCTGTTCCTTGTCAGGGACATCAGGACATCAAGTTTGTCTCCAGAGTGGCTCCAAATTTCTTAATCAACGACATCTTCTTATGCTTGAATTATCCCCTTTTTTCATATATTCTATTTTATTTATCGAGAGTCATATTAGCAAAAAAGGAGAAACAATGTCGATTCATATTTATAATTCATTGACCCGCAAAAAAGAACTGTTTGAACCATATACCCCTGGACACGTTCAAATGTATGTATGTGGACCAACAGTATACGATGACGCTCACATTGGTCATGCGCGCTCAGTGGTGGTGTTTGACATGCTTGTACGATATTTCAAAAAATGTGATTACACCGTTACCTATATTCGAAATTTTACAGATATTGATGATAAAATTATTCAGCGAGCCCGGGCCCTCAATATCACAACCGAAGCACTGGCCCAAAAATATATTGATGCCTTCAATCGGGATATGGATGCTCTTTTTGTCCGGCATCCAGATAAAGAACCCAAAGCAACCAGCCATATATCTGATATTATTGAACTTGTTGAAACCCTGATTCAAAAAAAACACGCTTATGTTGTTGATGGCGATGTTTATTTTTCCGTGACATCCTTTACTGATTATGGTCATTTATCCGGCCGAAAACTCGAAGATATGGCAGCAGGTGCGCGTGTTGATATTGATGAACGTAAACATAACCCCCATGACTTTGCTCTTTGGAAATCAGCAAAACCCGGCGAACCCTTTTGGGAAAGCCCCTGGGGCAAGGGACGCCCAGGTTGGCATATTGAATGTTCGGCCATGAGCATGACCTTTTTAGGTCAAAGTTTTGATATTCATGGGGGGGGCAAAGATTTGATTTTCCCCCATCATGAAAATGAAATTGCTCAATCAGTGGCAGCCAATGAAAAACCCTACGCAAAATACTGGGTTCATAATGGATTTGTGAACATTGATCGAGAAAAAATGTCCAAATCTCTGGGAAATGTAGTGTTGATTAAGGATCTGGTTGACCAGTATCCGCCTGAAGCCATTCGATTGTTGTTATTATCCAGTCATTACCGCAGTCCCATTGATTTTAATGAGCAAGCCATGCATGATGCGGTTTCCGGTTTAAACAAACTTTACGCAGCTCTGGAACGACTGGAACCATTTACACCATCAGACACGGAAGCTGGCGATTTATGGCAACGATTTTGTGTGTCAATGAATGATGATTTTAATTCAGCGCAAGCCATTGGTTTTTTGTTTGATGCTGTTCGATATATCAATCGATGCCTGGATGAATCCGCATCTTTCAATGAAAAGGATACTCAAAATATTGCTCAAATCCATGCAGATATATTAAAAATTGGAGATGTTTTGGGCTTGTTTCATCAAACACCAGCAGAATATGCAGACACTCAGCAAAAACGATTGTCTAAAGGTCAGGATGCTGCCATTGAACAATTAATTGCCGAGCGTATACAGGCACGAAAAGATAAAAACTGGGCCCGTGCCGATGAAATTCGCAGCCAGTTAACAGATATGGGTATTATGATTGAAGACCGTGCTGATGGAACGCGCTGGAAATACATGGAAGCCTGATTGTGATAGACTCTTTTCAAATCAAGAAAGAATTTGTGCCCAAGGGTGATCAGCCAGCAGCCATTGCGGCTCTGACCGAGGGAATCCTTGGTGGCAAAAATCATCAAGTCTTATTGGGCGTAACGGGTTCCGGTAAAACGTTTACTATGGCCAATGTCATTCAGAACGTTCAAAAGCCGACCTTAATCCTTGCGCCCAACAAAACGCTGGCTGCTCAGTTATACAATGAATTTAAGTCCTTGTTTCCAGGGAATGCTGTGGAATACTTTGTCAGCTATTATGATTATTATCAGCCAGAAGCCTATCTTCCCACAACAGATACATATATTCAAAAAGATTCTTCCATCAATGAGATGATTGATAAACTTCGACATTCCGCCACCCGTTCGGTCTTATCTCAAAAAGATGTTATTGTTGTTGCCAGTGTCTCATGCATTTATGGCCTGGGGGCTCCAGAAGACTACATTGCCATGCGTTTGGAATTAAAACCTGGCATGACCTGTAATCGGGATCGGATGATCAAAGATCTTGTTCAAATGCTGTACGAGCGCAATGATATAGATTTTCATCGCGGTGTATTCCGTGTTCGTGGTGATCGGGTGGAAATTTTCCCTGCCTATGAAGAAGACAGGGCGGTTCGTGTGGATTTTTTTGGTGATGAGATTGATGAAATTTCTGAAATCAATCCGTTGACCGGGCATTTGGTTCAAAAGCTCAACCGTGTTATCATTTATCCAGCCAGTCACTATGTGATTACCAATGATACCTTTAAAAATGCCATTGAAACCATCAAAGCTGAGCTAAAACAACAAATCGCATTTTTTCAAAAAAACAACATGCTCATCGAAGCCCAACGCATTGAAGAACGTACGCTGTACGACCTGGAAATGATTATGGAACTGGGCTATTGCAATGGCGTTGAAAACTATTCCCGACACATGACCGGTCGGAACCCTGGTCAACCGCCTCCCACATTGTTTGACTATTTTCCAGATGATTTTTTGATGGTCATTGATGAAAGCCACATTGCTGTCCCTCAGCTCATTGGCATGTTTCGCGGAGATCGTGCCAGAAAAGAAACCCTTGTTCGTTATGGATTTCGACTGCCATCTGCTCTGGACAACCGACCGTTGAAATTTGAAGAATTTGAAAAAAAGGTCAAACAACTTGTCTTTGTTTCAGCCACACCGGCTGATTATGAAATGGGAATATCCAAAAACCATATTATTGAACAAATTGTTCGTCCCACCGGTCTGGTTGACCCGGAAATTGACGTCCGACCAGCCAAGAACCAGGTCGATGATTTACTGGATGAAATCAACCGTGCTATTCAGGAAAAAACCCGCGTCCTGATTACAACGCTAACCAAACGCATGGCTGAAGATTTAACAGAATACTATCAAGAGTTGGGCATTCAGGTCAAATATCTGCATTCTGAAATCAAAACCCTTGAGCGAATGGATATCATCAGTGAATTACGGGCTGGAGCCTTTGATGTCCTGATCGGCATTAACCTGCTGCGAGAGGGACTGGATATTCCAGAGGTAGCACTGGTTGCCATTCTCGATGCTGATAAAGAAGGCTTTTTACGCTCCACACGTTCATTGATTCAGACCTTTGGCAGGGCTGCAAGAAATGTCAATGGCCGCGTTATTTTATATGCGGATCGGATCACAAAGTCGATGAAACAAGCCATTGAAGAGACAGATCGCCGAAGAACACGACAAAAAGAATACAATAAAAAACATAACATTCAACCCGAAACAATAACAAAAGATATCACCAAAGTATTTTTTCCATCCATTGCAGACAGCTATTATGAACCCGCCCTGAAAGCGGCTGAAACGGTCAGTGAATATGTGCTTTCACCCAAAAAATTCAAACAAAAAATTAAAGCCCTGGAAAAGGAAATGCTGGCAGCCGCCAAATCCCTTGATTTTGAACGAGCGGCGGATCTTCGGGATGAAATTCAACGCTTGAAAGAAAACGAAGTTATCTAAACTTTGCCCTCGAGGAAAGAACAATGATAAATAACCGCCAATTCAAAACCTTTGATCTGATCCACTGTCCACTCAAGGAAACCAATCTTATCGAAGCCAGCGCTGGAACAGGTAAAACCTATACCATTTGTGGATTGTATGCCCGACTGATTATTGAAAAGGAACGAAGCGTTTCCGATATTCTTGTGGTCACTTTTACCGAGGCTGCCACTGAAGAACTGCGGGATCGCATTAGAAAAATATTGTATGACTTTTATAGGGTCTATTCAAATGCTCTGAACAAAAATGACGATTCATTGCAACCCTGTGATTCCTTGATTTATGAAATCATGCAGCACACACCCCCCAATCAAAAACGACTTCACTGTCTTGAATTGGCCATTCGAAATTTTGATGAAGCAGCGATCTATACCATTCATGGCTTTTGCCATCGTATTTTACAGGAACATGCCTTTGAAAGTGGTGTGATCTTCGATGCTGAATTGCTCACAGATGCCTCTGATCTCATCCAGGAAATTGCCGATGATTTTTTTCGAAAATATTTTTATGAGGCCCATCCCTTATTCATCCGCTATGCTCAACAGAGCGGGCATACATCCGATATGATGCGTGAATGGGTTCAATTTGTTATCTCCAACCCGTTTGTAAAATTAATGCCAGCTGTCTCTTGCCCTGATGATCAAAAGATCCACTATATGGAAAAACAATATATCCAGTGTTTTTATGAAACCAAAACAATATTTGAAAGTGAGTTTTCAACACTGTCAACGATTTTACAAACCCATGAAGGTTTAAATCGAAATCGTTATAAAATACAGAGCATTCCTAAATGGATGAAAGCCCTTTCCCGCTTATTTTCAGATACCCCCATTCCTGGTTTTCCAGATGATGACTTAAATCGCTTTCAAGCAAAAGTAATCGCAAAAACCATTAAAAAAGGTCATGTTCCGCCGGATCATCCTTTTTTTGATCGATACGAAACTTTTGTGGATACGTACAATCATCTTAAAAATATTTATCAATCAAAAATGGCGTATATAAAAAAAGAATGCTTGAAAAACGCTCATGCTGTGCTTGTTGAAAGAAAAAAACAACGCCAACTTCAAACCTTCGACGATTTATTATATTATGTTCATCAAGCGATTGAAAATCCCCATCACAGCGCGCTGGCCCACAACATTCGAAACACTTATCGTGCGGCTTTGATTGATGAATTTCAAGATACTGATCCCCTTCAATATTCCATTTTTTATACAATTTTCAATCATCCAGAAAATGTGTTGTACATTATTGGTGACCCCAAGCAAGCTATCTATAGTTTTCGAGGTGCGGATTTGTTCGCTTATCTTAAAGGTGTTGACAATGCGGATCATCGATACACCCTTGATAATAATTGGCGTTCCAGTCCTTTGCTGGTGAATGCCATCAATACACTTTTTTTGAACCATTCAGATGCCTTTGTATATAGACAAATGAATTATAAACACGTATCGCCGGCTTTACCTGTTGCTCATTTATGCCTTGGCTCGGAACCTGTTCCCCAGGTTCCACTTCAAATTTTACATATCACCAATTCAGATAAACCCGGAAAAGATATTGCAAAAGAACGTGCCCAGGAAATCATTTGTGAAAAAGTCAGCCTGCATATTTCCAGACTGCTACATTTGGGGCAAAAAAAACAGGCTGTTATCAATGACCAGCCTGTCCGACCGGGGGATATAGCCATACTGGTTCGAAAAAATAAAGAAGCAAGAAGTATCCAGCAGGCACTTCAGGCTCGCGGTATTCCAGGAGTTGTATACAGCCAGGAACGTGTATGGGAGTCCTCTATTTGTCGAGATTTAGCGCATATTTTGGCAGCAGTTACCGATTACCAGAACGACCAGCATTTAAAAAGCGCATTGACCAGTGCCATTATCGGTATCGATGCCAATACACTGTTTCAATTGATTGAAAACGCCACTCAATGGGATCTATGGGTTGAACGGTTTCAGAACTATCATGATGTCTGGCTTCAAAAAGGATTCATGGTGATGTTTCGGCTTTTGATGGCCCAAGAAAAAGTTCGCCAGCGCTTGCTGTCCCTGGAGAATGGAGAACGGCTGTTAACAGATATATTGCATATTTCCGAACTATTGCATCAAATTGACATGGAAAAAAAGCCAGGCATGGCAGGGCTTTTGGAGTATTTTAATCGATATCGGGCAAAAGAACAACACAGTAAACATGAATCTCATGTCCGGCTGGAAACCGATGAAAATGCTGTTAAAATTGTTACCATTCATAAAAGTAAAGGCTTGCAATATAAAATTGTCTATTGTCCCTTTATTTATGAAGGATCTCGCCTGAAAACTAAAAAACCTTTTGTCTATCATGATCCAAACGACAATGATGCCTTGACCTTGCCGTTGACCGATGAATCTCGAGAAGAGTGTCTGAATATTGCAGAAACAGAATATCTGGCTGAAAATATGCGAATGCTGTATGTCGCCGTTACCCGTGCTCAATTTCAATGCTATCTGGTTTGTGGAGATATCAGTAAATCTGCAACCAGTTCATTGTCCTGGTTGCTTCAAGGCCGCCAGTTCTTGAAACAACACCCGTGGACAGATGATATTGTTTCAAAATTCGAATCTTTTATTAATAATATGCCAAAGAAAACTATCATTGATAGCCTTAAAGAACTATCAGAAAACAGTCAAGGCAGTATTCAACTTTGCTTTGATAATTGGCCATTACCGAAAATAACCGCTGACACCCAAGATTCTATCATCCATCAGTCTGACACAGTATTGCCTTTTTCCTGCCGAACCATTCAACATCCCATTGATTCAAGCTGGCGGATAACCAGTTTTTCTGCCTTGACATCCAAGAAATCCTATGCCGCAGAAATTCCTGATCATGACACGTTTTTACCCACCGATACCTCCGCTGCCAATCTTCAACAAAATGCAAAAACACCTGATCTGCTGTCAATATTTTCTTTTCCAAAAGGCGCAAGACCTGGAACGTTTTTACATGATTTACTTGAACATCTCAATTTTCAAGAAACCAATATCATTGCTCTGGAATCATTAATTGAGGAAAAATTGTCTGCTTATGGTTATGACCTTGTATGGAAAGATAGTCTTAAAAAACTTTTATACAGGGTGATGCATGCAAGCCTGTCAAAAGATGATCCGAATTTTCGATTGTGCAATATTCAAAAAGCCGATCGCATTAATGAGCTGGGGTTTCATTTTCCGGTCACCCAAATCCAGACCAATGAAATTTCTGCTATTTTGGAGACCATACCCTGGGTACGACGGTCCCGAATTCCTCTCTATTCGCTGGATTTTTATCAGGTAAAAGGAATGATGAAAGGGTTTATCGATATGATATTTGTCTATCAAAACAAATATTATATTGTTGACTGGAAATCCAATTTTCTAGGGCCAGAATTAAAAGATTATGCAAATGTTCCAATGAAACGCGCAATTTTAGACCATTATTATATTCTTCAATATTATCTCTATACCATTGCCTTGCACCGATATCTGCATCAACGAATTAAGGATTATGATTATCAAACACATTTTGGTGGAATCTTTTATATTTTTTTACGCGGTCTGGATGACAAAAATTCCGGTAATTATGGAATATTTCGAGATCGTCCGGAACATAATGTCATCATGGCATTGGATCAATTTTTTAAAATCGGATCTCATTTTTTTTTTGAAAAAACCAATTTTTTATCTCAGCGGTCATTACTTTTTTAGAGAACTGACCCTCGAAAAAATTGAGTAATCTCAAAAAAGACCAGATCGACCGCTTCAATAAACACCTCTGCATCTGATTGCTTAAGACCTGTTTGTTCAAACAATAAGTGCCAATCTTCGCCAGAAGTAAGTTTATAATACAGGCAGGAATACTGAAAATCAGGTAATTGAGGTATCAACCCCAGAGATAACAGTTGGTTTGCAGATTGTTGCAAATGGGGTCGTAATTGATGATACAGAGATTCGATAGACTTTTCCTTCAGTGTCGTACGCCATTTAGATGTTTCTGCCTGAGACAAAAATCCAGCCAGAACAGAAGCCCCCAGATGTTTATTATCCAAAAAAATTGTCTGATTTGATAAACACTCCACCAATAAAGGGTTGATCAGATGCCCCAGTTTTTCTGATAGTTGTCCTTTTTGAGTGACCTCTTTGTTTGAGTCAATCAGACCCGACTGTATTAAAAATTTCTGAAAAAAAGAATGCTCCATTTGTAAAAACAGATAGATATATTCTTTTTGCATTCGATACCGATGAAAAGTATCAACAAGCTCTCTGAACGTGCGTGATCCACGCTGTTGGCAGGCGGTTTGATGGGCGCAGTCATTGCAAGGAAGACAGTCTAAAAGAAATTGATATTTTTCTTGCTGAAGGTAAAGACCCGGATGTCTATTGTGTTTCAAATGGCTGAGAATTTCAGATAATTTAGACCGCCACTTGATCCATGCATTGTTAAGAACATCCATTGCAATGACAGGGATACATCGGGCATGAGGAAGTTCGGCCTGAATTTCCATAACTGTGTCATGAAATTGAGCATCATTGGCAGATCCATGACAGGCAATGACAAATGATTTCTCCAGTTCGCGCATTGCCGGACGCTTTTGAATAATGCGACTCAGCACATTCTGAAGGGTCCATTTAAATTGACTTTTCAGAGTATTCTGCCCAGATACCAGAAAATCTTTCATGATTACGGGTTCAACATCCGGTACATCACCGACGATACAAAAAAAATCTTGTTTATGTGAATCTGATTGAATGTCATCATCAAGAACACCCAGCCGCATCAGTAATTGATCAGATTTTAAGGTCAATGCGTTTTCCAAAGTTTTTTCATCATTTTCAGGATGCCCAAAAAAAACAATACTTTTAAACCGACAGTACAGTTGAGAAACAACCTCTGATGTTGCAAAGACACAATCAAACGCATTCAGTATAAAAAGACTTTCTACAAGGCTCAACCAGGGCTTATCTTTGAAATAACAAAATGCGGCTCTTTTCTGTAGCATTTCAAATAACAGGGGATTATCTTTGAGTCTGGGATACGTCTCTAAAAGATGAACAATGTTAGGAATGGTCAAATATTTACCCGGAGACGATTCTGATTGCATACAACTTCGCCACAGTAAAAGACTCTGGCTTTCAGATGGCATGACAAACAAGGTAGGAAAAAGCTTTTGGGTGCTTAAAAGATGAAAGGTTTGAAATAGATATTTTTTTAATTGAACATGTTTATTACTGTTTGATTTAATATGCACTTTGACTTTATTGTTTAATTTTTTTTTATCCAGAAGTGGTAGCCAATCACCTTTATGGGATAAAAAGGTATGAATAATTTTTTTAGGGAAGTGTGCCTGAATGATCTGGCAGGGTCGATGTCGAATATCTGTCAGCCATGTTGCGATAGTTTCAGCATTTGAGCATTCATTCATTCCTAAGACAACAGAAACTGTTGGAGGGATATTCACCAGTAAAGATTCGAGTCGTTCTCCTTCAAAAAAGTCTCCCAACAGTTCTCCTTCGTCAATAAGAATCAGTCCATATCTTTTGTTTGTATCCATATCATTCAAAGATTCAGCAAATGTCTGGATATGAATATTTTCCATTGACTGTTCTGAAAATAACCTGGCGTAATAAGGGCGATGTTTTGACGGTAAAAGAAACTTTTTTTCTTGATGTTCTAAACTTGAACAAGCAATGGATAAGAGGAGGTGAGTTTTGAAGGATGCTGGAGATGCGATCAGCAAACAGTCTTGATGATTATTAAGGCAATATTGTGCTTCAATAATACACTGGCTGATTCTTTCATGCTCTGGAACAAGTTCTGGTTTTCGTTCCAAAAATTTCTTTAATTTCGAATCAATTGATAACGGTATCATAGGTTTGTCCTTTTTAGGCCGTAATGGCTTAGGAACCAAAATTTAATAAGGAATCACGATTAAATAACGTTCCTATTTAAAGTCCTTTGGGTGGAGTCCCAAAGCTTTAGCTTTGGGAGTTACTTAGGAATCACGATTAAATAACTTTTCTGTGAGTCCCAAAGCTAAAGCTTTGGGACCATAATGGAAACGTTATTTAATATTGGTTCCTTAAATGTCGAATCGATCCACCAATTGAAACAGATTCGAAGCAAGCTCTTCAAGATGCATAGAAGATAAATGAACATCTGATATCTCTTCTTTGGTATCAAGGATTGATTTACCGACGCTTTGGATGTTCAGACTCACTCTTTGTGCTCCTTTGGCAGAAAAATCAACATTGTTCGTAATGGTTTGAACATGTGCTAAAAGTGTCTCCATCTGTTTAGAAATTTCTGTTGAATTTTTATTTGCTTGATTGGCATTGAAAGATATTTGCTCAGAAACATAGGTTTGCTCTTCAACAGACGATGTAATTGTTTTTGACGAAAGAGCCATATCATCAATGGTTGAAACGATTTCATTAATCGTTTTGATTGAATTTTCAATCAGCTCGAGAACCGAAGATATTTTCTCAGAGATATTTATCGCTGCTTTCGTACTCTGTTCGGCAAATTTCTGGATGCTTTTGGCAACAACCGTAAAGCCTCGTCCCGATTCCCCTGCTGATGCAGCTTCTATAGCGGCATTCAATCCAATAAGATTTGTTTTGTCTGCAATAGACATAATGATGTGTGTAATTTCTTCAATTTGGCCGGCTGCGCTATTCAGAGAAAAAATTATTTTTGCTGTTTGTCGTGCTTTTTCAACAGCTTTTTCTGCAATTTTTCGACCGTGACGCGCATTTTTTTCAATGCCATTCATTGCTGTAGATAGTTTATCAATTGAGACAGCAACAGAATGAATATTATTGGTCATAGAATCTGTTGACAGGGAGATCTTTTCTACATTATCTTTCATTCCATTTAAAGAATCGGCAATGGACAGCATTGTTGATGACATTTGATAGGAAGAAGCGACCACTGTATTGGACCGTTCTTCCATATCATTGACATGTGTATTTAAACGTTTGAAGATGTGAATAATCTGTTCAGATTCTTCGGATAATCTTTTACCATTATCCTGAGCCATGCTCAATATTTCTCGGAAAGCTTGAATAACACGATTATAGGCTTGAAAAATTTGCCCGATTTCATCTTTTGATTTTGGATGGTGTGACACGGTAAGATCAAAAGATGCCAGACGATTTGCCACACGATTGATAAATGAAAGCGGACGGAGAACCAATTTTCGAAATTGCCATATTTGAAAACAGATAAAGGTAAATAAAATGATGAGAAAACCAATCACCTGACCGACCATCATTTTCTTTATTTTTTCCCGATTTGATGTGATCATTTCCTGAATTTGTTTTCTGATAGACTGGATAAACAGTGAATTTTCGGAATTCTCATCAACTGAAAAAAAGGTATACAATTTCAAGTCTGTATTCTTATGACTACTTATTGCCGACGACTCAATCCGATCAAAATTCTCCCTCTCACTTTCAGGGATGTCTTTTCCTTTCTGAATAAGATTATCTTTTTTCCAAATGGAAAATACCGAACGATTATTCTTATCTGTGATCGACATGGCGCGCAGATCTGAGTAATTAAACCAGATCTTTACCCATTGAGGGATCTCGTTGGTTTTAGCATCCAACGGCAGTTGATCTGCCAAATGAGAAAGAATACTTGTCATCCACTTAAAATCAGTGGATTGTCTTTTTTCGCTCCATTCTTGTTGTTTATCAACAAACAAGTCGAAATGTTTTTTATAGGCTGTTGTAAAGGCATCAGCCATTTTATTTTCTACTGCAAATACAACAACACTAATAATCAATAACATTATTGTCAGGATAATACTCGTAACTGTGGTAATTTTAGCCTGTAAACTCCAGTCCTTCATTTTTCCCCCTGCTTTCCGAATCCGTTTCTATTCTTTTACAAATCAATTCAAAATAAATTTTTGAATGAGCATTCGATGGTTATCAAATAACATTAGATTGGCATAGATCTGTCATAAGCTGACTTTTCTTAAGTCTGCTGTTGTTCCAATGTGTCAATAGCAGTATCGACAACTCGTTTGACTGAATTTAATGTTTCGATCAACAAAAGCACGGCTTCTTCATCCTTTTCTGTGGCAACAGCTTTTTCAACATGCCGAATAAACCTCATGGCCTTTTTTGATACCTGGTCCAAGATACTCGCGTGTTGTTTTTGATGTTTCTTTTTCCGTGTAATACTGCGAACATCGTCACTGGTTAGTTTTCCTTTTTTTATTTGGGAAAACAAGTTTAACATTTCAACATGATCTTTTTGTTTGGCAACCTCGACAAGCACACGACGCGAATAACTGTCGGCGCGCCGACATTCATCTTTGATATTTTGAGGAAGTCGATTTAAGCTCAATGTTTCAGCAATGGTGCTTCGTCCTTTACCAATAACATGAGCCAAATCATTTTGAGTGTATTTATATTCGTCCACCATGCGAGAAAGGGCTTCTGATTCCTCAATAGGGTTGAGGTTTTCACGCTGAAGATTTTCAATCAACGAAATTTCAACAGGATTTCCTTTTGTTAAAATACAAGGTATTTGTGGTAATTCGGCCATTTTTGAAGCACGTAATCGCCGCTCGCCAGCAACCAGAATGACGTTATTATCGTTATCTTTTCGAATAACAATGGGCTGAATGATACCTGTCTGCTTAATGGAATCAGACAATTCCTGTAAAGAAACTTCATCAAAATATTTTCGGGGTTGATTTGGATTGGGTTGGATCAAATCAACATCCACATGAAAAAAAGCGCCATCTTGCATAATGTTTACATTGGCAGGATGATCTTCTTCCACTACCCGTGGGGCCGCCAGCTTGCTCTTTTTTTGGGCTAATTTATCTCTTATAGATGCCATAGTGTTACCAATTCCTCCGCTAAAGCATCATAATCCTGTGCCCCAGGACTACTGGGTTTAAAGGTCATGACAGGCTCCATAGCCATGTGCGCCTGGTTAAGGGCTTCATTTTGACGAATTTTTGTTTTAAGCAAGATATCCCTGAAAGGTTCAAGTTGATCGATCACCCAATCATTGGTAATCTTTTTACGAGAGTCGTATTTGTTAAGGAGGATACGAATGGTTTTTTCTTTTGGATTATCCTCATTGTTACGAACATGTTCAATGGTATCCATAAAGTCAGAAAAACCATCCAGTGAAAACCGGGCCATCTCACATGGAACAAGGATAAACTCACTTGCATATAAAGCATTGATGGTTAATGTACCGAGGGTTGGACGACAATCTATTATGATAAAATCATAGTTTAGATGATTGATTGCTTTATGCAGCCTTGTTTCCTTAAACATTTCTGGTGTCAACAATTGCTCTGCTCTGTCAAGACGAATATGTGAAGGTACAAGGTTTAAATTTTCTATTTCGGTTTTCAACATGGCTTGCTCTATACTGAGTTTATTTACAAGGACATCATGTATCGCATATTGATAAGTATCAGGCTCAAAACCCAACCCTATACTGGAATGCGCTTGCGGGTCGAGGTCAACCAGTAATACGTGAAAACCACGTTGAGCAAGGCAACATGAAAGGTTTATGGATGACGTGGTTTTACCAACCCCGCCTTTTTGATTTAATACAGAAATAACTTTTCGCATTTTTTTTCCTGTCCAAAAAGTTTAAAATATTTATTTAAATAGTATGCATCAATGGTTCATGTCATACAAAATTATCTTACAGATAGATAAGCAAAGAGTAATCCTTCAAATAAGTATTCATGTCAAGTGAAAAAATTTACAAGAGAACGTTTTCGATGTTTTTGAATTATAAAAAAGGGAGGCAATCGATATAACGCTCAGAGGGCGCATTCCTAAAAAGTCGGACATTACTTTTTGGTCGATTCCTAAAGACACTAAATTGACACCAAGTTGGGCATTCCCCAAAAGTCGGTTTTTTAATATACGCGATGATTAAGTTTTTTAGCTGGCTAAAGCAAATGGCGGCTTCCGACATAAGGCGGGACATTCAGCTCGTTCCCAGGCACTGCCCTTATCGTTATACACATCTCGATAGAGGACTGGAAACAAATAGTCGGGATATTCTTTAACAAATACCAGAATTGAACCAATGTCCGTGTAGGGGCAGGCCCCAGTGCCTGCCCTCAAACAAAAACCGAAATCAAACCTATGAACGAATACAAATCATGCAGCCTTAGACATAGGTTCGTTTTCGATTATTGTTCAAGGGCAGGCACTGGGGCCTGCCCCTACACGTTCTCGGACATAGGTTTGATTCCGGTTTTTGTTTGAAGATGAACAACCCCTTGATTTGTTTAACAAAGATGTGTATAACGATAAGGGCAGAGCCTGGGAACGAACTGAGTGTCCCGCCTTATGTCGGAAGCCGTTTTTTTTAAGCGCGAGCAATAGAAATTTGTCACGTTCTTGAAAAAAAATAAGGTTGATTATGACAATCAACGTATCTGGGAATAAAAACACTTCAAGTCCCGCAAGGGACGACAGAAAATAGCCTGGGGTTTCAACC
>PEAL01000311.1 GCA_002753725.1 Deltaproteobacteria bacterium | reverse complement strand
TATGATATGCATGGCAATGTATGGGAGTGGTGTCAGGATTGGTATGGTAGTTATCCAACAAGCGGGGTAGATGATCCGATGGGGCCTTCTACGGGCTCGAACCGGGTTGTCCGTGGTGGCAACTGGGGCGGCGGCGCCCGGAGCTGCCGCTCGGCGCAGCGTGGCAACGACGGCCCGGGCGCCCGTAGCGGCGGCTGCGGCTGCCGCCTCCTGAGGACTCCTTAGTATCGGTGAGCCCTGTTACAATGTTACCCTTATCAAAATGGAACACCAATAAAGAAAAAAAAAGTCCATATCCCCAAGCAAGCTACCTGCCGGCGAAGCGATAGCTCGCCGAAGCAGGTAGCTTGCTTGGGGATAATGGACGTCTAAAGCAGCAAGATCAAACAGTAACGAAGCTTCTCTACGCGAAGCGTTCGACACATTTTTGAAAAATCGACTTATTTTTAGTAATAAAAACAATATGTTGTATTTGAACCACTAAATAGTGATTGCACCGATAAAGGGAAAGAACATGAACAAAAACCTGAATGAAGACCTTCCAATATTTGTTAAATGGGTAGATTTTACCAAATGGCTGCTCCCGGTTACCGCAAAATTTCCTCAGCGCACCCGATTTACGTTTGCCAATAGATTGGATAACTTTGCGTTAGACATGGTAGAGGATCTTGTTGAAGCACGTTACACAAAAAAACGAAAAAACATCTTACAAAAAGCCAATTTACGACTGGAAAAAATGCGCATTCTCATACGACTCTGCAAAGATATGAATTTGATATCCTATAAATCATACGAATTTGCCATTAAGGCAATGAATGAAATCGGCCAGATGCTGGGTGGCTGGATAAAATCAAGTGGAGACTGGCAATGAAAAGAATGACAAATCTGTTCCCTGCCATTACAAATATTCAAAACTTGATGAATGCAGCACAAAAGGCATATCGGGGGAAAAAGAACAATCAGGAAGCCAATCTGTTTTATTTCAACCTTGAAAGCGAAATCCTTAAACTTGAAGCGGCACTGATCAACATGACCTATCACCCCGCTCCATACAGATCATTTAAAGTCTATGAGCCTAAAGAACGTGATATATGTGCGGCATCGTTCAGAGATCGTGTGGTTCATCATGCCATTGGTAATATTTTAGACCCTATCTATGAAAAAAGTTTTATTAATGATTCATATGCCTGCCGGAAAAACAAAGGCGTTTACGCTGCATTATTGAGAACGCAGGTGCTTTCCAGGAAATTTAAATTTTTTTTGAAGTGTGATATTCGAAAATATTTTGAAACGATAGATCATACCATTCTTAAAGAAATTATTTGTCGAAAAATTAAGGATAAACAGCTGATCGAACTATTGAACATTATTATTGACCATCCATTTCCAAAGGAGCAGGAAAAAAAAGGTATACCCATCGGTAATTTAACCAGTCAGCTCTTTGCAAATATTTATTTGGATCAGTTAGACCACTTTATAAAAGATGACTCAGGAGTTAAAGGATATATTCGTTATATGGATGATTTTTTACTGTTTGCACAATCAAGCAAACAGCTTCGAATGTGGCAAGCCCGATTGACCGATATGATCGAAAAAAAATTAAAACTCGAACTTAAATATGAAGTTTTACAACTAATGCCTGTCTTTCAGGGCATTCCATTTTTAGGATTCAGGATTTTTCCTGGATTAGTACGACTTCAGCGAAAAAAGTTGATGCGTTTTCGACAAAATTATCAGAAAAAAGAAAAACAATATTTTAATGGTGAAATTGATAAGGATTTTTTTATTGCCAGCATTGAAAGTATGATTGCTCATATATCATGGGCAAATACGTATCAGATGCAGCAATCGTTCTTTAATACAGGGCCATGTCCATAAAGGCTCAAACCGGGTTGTCCGTGGTGGCAACTGGGGCAACAACGCCCAGAACTGCCGCTCGGCACAGCGTAACAACAACAGCCCGGGCAACCGTAACAACAACTACGGCTGCCGCCTCCTGAGCACATAATCACAGCCAGAACCGAATGTTTATATAGACATCCGGTGTGCGCACAAGGTTAAGTCCAGGACATTGCCCAGCGCCGATTTTTTTAATCGGACAAATATGAATTAAATTGCTGCGGCTGGTAGATGCTTATTCGAATGTGGCAGCAATTTTTTTTGTAGAGAACTTACGACTCTCAAGTAAAGACGATAAAGAAAGACCTCTCGAAAAAGCGTTATCATCAAAAAAAAGGAGAATCACGTATGAAAATGATCACAACAATCAACAAGACGATTTTAATCATGTGCTTTGGTTTGTGCTTTATTTCTGGCATGTCAACCCAATCAGAGGCTGAACAGAAAATTGAACGAACCATTATCTCATCAAACTGTATTTATTCTAAAATTATCATCAGCCTTGCAAAAGATACCAATGATACCTGCTGTCTGATTGAAGAAAAACTGATCTCCGGCGTACTGCCCATGAACATTTCCCATAATGGTTTCTGGCATGAAGCAACCCGAACCATCCGCTGGGATGCTTTTTTTGATAATCAGGAACTGTCTTACGAATTAAAACAAATGCTGCTCCCTGGACCTCACGACGTTTCCGGTCGGTTTAGTATGGATGGATCTGTCAATCTTATTTCCGGAAACAATCAGCTTTATGGACATATCACCATCAGCGGTTTTGTCCTGGATCCTTTGAATCACCCCATATCAGGCGTTAATTTATTTTTTAATAATGATGCCGGAACAACCCTGACCAATGATCAAGGATATTATAGCCATCCTGTTTGTACGAATATTGTGTCCCTGATGGCCTATTGTGAAGGGAGGGGATATTTTTATACTCCTATATTGAAATATTTCACAGATTTATCCAACAATCTCTATAATGAAAATTACACTGGCAATCGATTTACAATTTCCGGTCAATGCCTTGATCAGAATGACATCCCTATTTCCGGTGTACAGTTGACCATTATTCCAGGCAATAAGGTATTTTATTCTGATGACGATGGATATTATCATTACAATTTTGATTATCAAGCCAGCATCAGCATTGTTGCAGAAAAAAGTGGATATGCATTTGAACCCGATAAAAAAATGTTTCAAAATATATCTCAAAATTATGCAAATCAACGATTCACAGGAAAAGAACGGGTGTATCACATTTATGGAAACATTATCGATCAGGATCAACAACCCCTTGTAAAGGCACAATTATGCTTGGCAGAGGTCTGTATCGAGACAGATTCAAACGGTCACTATAATTTACCGGTACCTTTTTTATCTGATGGGGTGATTACGCCTGAAAAACAAGGGTATCTGTTTTATCCCAAAAATCTGGCATATGGCCCCATCACAACCGATCAGACCGGACAAAGCTATACAGCAGTCATTCTTAATTATTTACTGGCCGGAACAATCATTGATAAGGATAATCATCTTCCTGTACCGGATGTCACACTGACGATTGGGGATAAAACCATTCAAACAGATGCAGCCGGTCAATTTAACTGTGAAACAGTTTTTGGATTTACAGGAAAAATTCTGCCCCAAAAAACCGGGTATACCTTTGATCCATCTGAAATTATGATTGACCGACTGTCTCAGAATATAACACTCATCAAAATAAGTGCGCAAAAAAAACAAGTGACCATTAGTGGTACCGTCAAAGATAACAACAATACGCTTATTCAGGAAAATGTTTATATTCAGTTTTCCCGGTTGGGGAGAACGCAGACCAACGCGCAAGGGGAATATACATTTTTAGTACCCTATGACTGGTCGGGCAAAGCGGAAATTTTTGTACAAAACCATGTTGTCCTTCCACCAAACCTTATGTTTGAAGCGGTTACCCATGACATACCCGGTCAAAATCTTGTCGCCTATCCCAACACAACAGCCGGAACCATACTGGTTACACCAGATATAGCGACAGTATCGCACTCGGGAGAAGAAATTGCATTAACGGTTCAAATAACACCGGAAAACCTGAGCTGGGCCGTTGAAACACAAGAATCATGGTTGACAGTGAACAGGCAAACCAATGCGTTGATTGTTCAGGTTCATGAAAATACCGGCATATCACCCAGAACAGGCAATATTCACATTACTGCGAAAAATGCTACAAACAGCCCGGTCAATATACACATTTATCAAATGGCCCCGCCCATAACGCATCCCTGTCGACCGACCTGGGAGACCGATTTTGATCCATCTGAATATCAATATTATCAAACACTAACTGCAATTGTTACGGATGACCAGGGACAGGCGCTGGATCATGTTGATGATCTTTTGGCGGCATTTTCCACTAATGACATTCGAGGCGTCGCCCATCCCATTGACACAGTATCCGGACGACGTTATTTTCTTCAGATTTGGAGTCCAAATCCTTATGAAGAAGATATTTCATTTAAACACTATGATGCCCAGGCCTGTCGAATCCATGATTCCATCAAATATCCCCTGGATTTTCAGGCCAATGCATCCCTGGGAAATATTATTGAACCGCATGTTTTAAGTATTTCGGATTATTATCTTCGTCTGGCTCTGAACAAGTATTGGAACTGGATCACGATTAATGTACGAAATACAGATATGTCCGTTGAGTCGGTCTTAGCTGCTCTTGAAAACAAAGGAATTATTATTATTGGACAGGAAGGCTATGCGGAATATATGCCAACAGATTCACAATGGGCAGGAACCCTTAAACAACTGAATCCATTAGCCATGTATATAATTAAAATCAATGAACCCGGAATACTGGAATACTTTGGCACTGACATGGCTGTTGATACCATTCGCCTGAAAAAAGGCTGGAACTGGACCGGTTACCTTCCGGCTGAAGACATTCCTGTGAATATCGCTCTGGCATCTCTTGGAGAAAATGCATTGAAAATATCAGGACAGCATGGTTTTTCTGAATATCTTCAGGGGTATGGGTGGTATGGTTCATTGCAAACCCTTAAACCGGGTCGTGGGTATATGATCAAGATGGCCATTGAAGCTTATCTGACCTATCCGGAAACAGCAGGTCGTTCAAAAAGGACCCGGCGGCTGGACAGAAATCTTGTTCCTGGTCAAATCAATGATACCGTGTTTGATGCCTCACAGTTTGAAAATCAAGCCACTGTAACGGCACATATTATTTTTGAAGAAAAAGATACCACAGATCCCAACAGTGCATTGCTTGCATTTTCCGGTGAAGAGTGTCGCGGAATTGCCAGACCGGAATCCACACCAGAGGGGTATCGGTACTTTCTTCAAATCTGGAGCAATGAAGCATTGGAAAAAATCTCTTTTAAATATTACCATGCACCAGACAAGCACGTATATCCTATTGAAAAAACAATTCTTTTTTCTGCAAATCAGACACATGGCAGTATTCATATACCGGAAGAAATGCTTATTGGTCAACAGACATCCATCTGGCAGGTTCACAGTCAAGAGTTTAAAAATCAAGGAACCATTGTCGCAAACATTCCAACCGATGATACATGGACTATTCATGAAAATGACAAACTGGCTGTATGTATTAATGAAGAATGTAGAGGCGTGACTGGGCCCTCAGACACACCTTTTGGTACACGTTTTTTTGTTCAGATATGGGGTGATGAGGCTGTAAAAATGAACTATCACTATTGGCATTATGAAACAAACCAGATAGATACCATTTATCAACCCTTAATGTATACCCCTCATATGGAAAGTGGAACCATTGAAAATCCTGTAAATTTGGATATCGAGGGAGATCATTCAGATAAAATTCAGACATTGATTGTTCAGATTTCACATTTGGAAGAATCGCTGACTGAAGTCAATCAACTGCTTGATGGTTCTGAAAAAAATCTGGAGGTTAGCAGAAATCAATTGTCCAATACGCAACATGAGTTAACCCTGAATAAAATTGCGTTGGACCATGCGAACCAATCGATATCAGACTTAACCGATGAAATCAGTGGGTTAAATCATACCATTCAGGCGTTTAATGTTCAAATAACCGATTTAAGCAGCTATACAGTAGACTTAACAGCGGGGTGGTACTTAATGAGCGGTCCTCTGGATCGGGAGGTTTTTCCGGTTACAGAACCCGGAGGGTGCATCAAAGCCATGTATATTTTTGAAGATGGTGCCTATGAACTGGTTTATTCTTTATTACCGAAAAAGGGGGTCTGGGTGAATGTGGATCAGACGTGTAAGATCAGGGTCGGACCAAACTAAGGAATGTTTGAAGGAATCGCGATTAAATAATGTTACCATTTGAAGTACCTTGAGTGGAGTCCTAAAGCAGACTTTCTTCTTTCTTGTATTCTATCACCTGATCATTGAGAATCTGCAATTGGTTGCCTTCTTGTGTAAACACAAAAAAGCCATATTTTTTGGCCTCAGCAATTGTTTTAATTCGT
>PEAL01000046.1 GCA_002753725.1 Deltaproteobacteria bacterium | reverse complement strand
AAATAAGCATTGGCCAGGAAATTTCTAGTATATCAGGGGGTGATGATTCTATGCGAAACCCCTGTTCAATTTTTTCAACAATTTTTCCCTTGATTAAGGGAAATGCCCGATGAATTTTTTTAGATAGCTCTTCTGCCATTGCATGAGTATCCATATCTCCATTTTTTTCTCGGTAGACATCTTTGATGGCTAAAACAGCAGATGTTTGATTGTCAACAATCCGTGCAGATATTTCCAGACCAAAACGAGATGTGTATGTATCGCCCACAAGTGTTGCTTGACAGGGCGTTGCATTTATGTTCGTAGGATTCAAATGGTCAAAAGATTTTCCCTGATAATTGATTCTAAATCGATGATGGTCAATGAATTGTTTTACAAAGTTCTGTTCAAATTGTCGTTCTTGATAAGAATATAGATTTGTGTCACTGGGTTGCGAAAAAAACACGTATTTTTGAATCCAATGCTGTTTTTTTTCTCCATGAACAGTGAATGGATATATGGACAATCCATATCGATGTTCATATTGAAAAACTGCTGGTATTTTTCTGTAAATATGAATCTCTTTTTTCTGCATATATCCTGAACGATCGTCTGCTGAAAGCGAAATGATATTATCACCAGGGCTTAAAACCATTCGACGGCTGAAATAAATTTCTTTTGAAGCAATGACAGGAAACGGTTTCTCGTTGATTAAAATACGGGTAATGGGGTGTGGACTTTTCATCTGACCGGATATGTCAATGCTTTCTAAATAGACAGTCAGTCCATCGGGTTGATTCAAATGAATATCTATATCATGAGAGTGACTATTTCCAAATGATGGAATGGCATCCGAGGCAACCATAGCAGTATTGTCAGCAATCCATTCTGTCAGAGATGCGTGTGAAAAAATCTGGTCATGAGCAATACTTGCACAGGTCTCATTGTTACAACGATCACGAACACAGACATGCATGTCTGTTTCATTTGAAGGCCACTGCATTTCCCAGTTCAGCACGGCGTTCTCTGTGGAGGTTATCTGCTGTTGATTAATCCATAATTCAAGAAAGCCCGATGGATCGTTTGCCTGTATTTTTATCGTGTTGGGCGTTTCTGTTTTTTTACAGGTCAGTGCCGGCCCGCTCTGATCAACATGAATAAAAATTGTTTTTTCAACGGTCGTGCCTTTGATGTTCTTCGCTTTTATGGTGATGGTATGATGGCCTTCCTGAAAAAAAAGGGATGTAAAAAAATTAACCCGGGGATCTGCATGGTCAATCCAGACAGGTTTGTCCTGAACTGTTATTGACGAAATCCATTGTTCATCCATCGCTGTTCCTTTAATGACAAGGGGCATCTCAGATCGCCAGAGTTCACGGGTTTTATTCGTTATTTCAGCAGGTTCTGAAATTGTCAGTACAGGTTGGGATGAAGGGGATTGAAAGGGATGCAGATTTTTTTTTGTTTGTTCCAGATAATAATACGCTTTTGCTGAAGGTTCTGACAGGATAGAACGATTCAGATAGATCAAGGCCTTTTCATAGTGGTGCTGCAAATAATACACAAAACCTATTTCTCGGTTGGGAAAGTAATCCAGATAATGCATGCCATAAGAACGAACCATCCGGCGGTCAAATTGTTTTGATGGTGGACGTCGTTCCAATGATGCCTGAAAGTCTTCTACGGCCTGCTGAAAATGTTTTTGTTCAATACAGGTCAGGGCGCGCAAATAAAAATCATCCCATTGACCTCGAAAATAATTGCCATAGTATCCGGTATGATCACAGGCCATACCTACCACAAGGAGCAGCACAAAAAAAAAGAGTTGTATCAATGACCGGTGCTGAATCTTTAATGATATATGATCAACGTATGGCTTCAACTTTCCATCCCCTTTCAAGTTTGATTTGGGGTTTAGAGATTCTTGCAACAGATGAATGCAAATCAATGGTATCAACCGTTAGTCGGCAGTTATTTTTTAAAACGTTAAAGACTACCCCTGAACGAACGCCATCTTTTGAGCCAATGTTTAATTGTACACTCTGATCCTGAATATCCTGAATTTTCGCACGAAGCGGATAATGATGGGTCACAGATTGAATCAGAGGGCGCGCCAGAAAATCTTTTTGTTTGAGAATACTCATATCTTTGAGGGGATGAAAAAAATAATCAATAACGTGTCCCTGCCGGATATCTGCCAGATGCACCAGCACAGTTGTTTGATTGTTTTCCTGATGCAACTCGATAAAAACGATCAATCGTGCAGAAAGAAGTTCAGGCAATATGCGATTGTCCTTTGCAATTAATCCGGAATTGGCGCGTTTAAGTTCCTGAAGAATTTTATCCAAATGAACCCGTTCAAGAACAACTGCGCGATGATCATCAATCAATGCTTTCCCAATGACCGCTGCAATCAATGATAATTGTGCCTGGTTTAATTGTGCGGGATGGGTTTCATAATCAATGGACAGGGTCGGAAGGGCGGATGTCCATTCATCCACAGGTTCTTTTGAGATTGGGCGAGACGTTTGGCCTGTCAGTTGTTCGATGTCATCAAATAAACGATCAATATAGACTTGCTTTTCTTTTGCCCGCTTATTTAAAAGTGTTTGATATTCCATCTGCTGATTGCGCATCATCACGTCAATAACAGCATGCCCCACCCAAAGCCCTGACATCAGAAGCACAATGCACAAAAAAAACCACATGGCATTGAATGGCAAAGCCTGTATTTTTTGTTTGATGGTATGAAAGGGACGAAATCCAGCCCCACGGGTTTGAATGGTTTTATCCGCACTTGTTTCTGAAAAATATGTCACAGTGGGATCGCCATAAAGAACATAAGCCGCACCAATGGGGGAACCATCGGTTTCCATACATTTTTTTCTGGCCTGTTTCAACGACTGACCAATGGATTGTCCTGAAAAAAGAGCCTTGTAAAATGTCAGCGAAAATATTGAGCTGGATTGATCAGGGATTTCCCAGAATGTTCCCAGATAATGACGAACACCGGATCGCATAAAGGCATTGGCTAAATCAAAGGATGCATCTGTGGTAACATTTTTAAGTGTCCATTGTTGTGTTCGGGCGGACTGGCAGGCATTGGAAAAAATGAGCGCAGGCATTGAGGTGCTGTCGCTCATGCGATCAATATCTATCGCGGTTAGATGCTCATTGCCAATACGCCAGCCATTTTGTTCAGGGGAAGATGAATCATAATCGGCATGACCGGCAAAATGAACCAGATCAAAATTTCGGAGGTGAGATTTGACATGATCCACAGTAACCCCTTGATCAAATGCTGCATTAACCAGTGTTTCTGATTGATTGAGCTGATCCAGTTGACATAATAATGCTTGTGCTTCCTGATCCACGCCTGTCAGGTGGGTGTCATTTTCAGATAAAATCCACATATTCAGTGGTGGAGCAATGTTTCGTGAAGCGGTTTGCGCAACAGACTGATGCGTTTTTACTATGCGGCCCATACAAAAACGTTCACACAACAAATGATTATCAATGCAAATCAGCTCCCAGGGAATGGATACCAGAGTATCATCGAGCTTCAACACCAGATATTGGGCCCTGCTTTTTCTTAAAAAGGTCTTGATATCTGATGTCAATAAACTATCACACAAGCGTTGTCCCAGTGTTTTTATTTTATCATGAGCAGAAGCTGTTTGGCCTTCTGCACGAACCATTTGATTAATATTTTCGGTCAGGCGCAAAACACAGTCATCAAGTTCTGTAATGGATACAGGAAGCGTATCATAATGCCAGACCATATCCTTTGGCTGTTGAATACCAATCTTGATCTGATTCTCCCAATAGCTGGCTTCAAGACATATGGTCTGTTCGTTGGTCATTGTCCAAAACTTCCTGTATAAATTTTTGTTTCACCCACGGTAGTGCCATCATGAAAGACATTTAATTGACAGTCACCCCAGGGAATATTTTCAAACAGAATTTCACCGGTTTCTGCCAGTCGGGAAGCCGTTCGACCCTTTGAATCCACCAGTGTGATTCGGCAATTTTGTACACGTCGCTTTTCATAAAATACTTTCAGAGACAATTGACAACAGTCCTCGTCCACTGGAACAATGATACAATCAATATGATGATTTTGAAATGGAATATTCAAACGTTTTAAAGGGCTATTTGGTTGGGCTGAGGATCGAACACGAACAGGAGAAAAAGCCAGTGGAGACGATAATCCCGGCGACCATTGATCTTTTAAGCTCTGCCAGTGTTTCTGAATATACTGCCTGAACGAGTGAATGCCTGCCTTGCATGTCTGAATAAACGTGGGTGAAAGATGAAGCTGTTCCATGATTGTGCTGGCTTCAGTTTCAGAGAGTCTGTTGTCAGTTGTTAGATCAGGATCTAAAAGGATGTCTTGTGAAAAAACGACCTGTTCTCTGCATCGATAACAAGCCGCAAGGTGTGCTTCAATATCTGAAACAGCCTGATCATTTAAACGGCCACCAAGATAGGCTGATATGGTTTGAAGATTGATGCATTTTGAAATCATAATATGTTTCCCCCTTTGTTCACTGATACAGATGGTGTTTGATTTTTTTTCACTCTTTTTTTTCATCCATCACTTTTTTTAATTTTTCCCGTGCGCGATGCAAAACAGTGTGCGCTCTTTTTACCGGAAGCTGTATGGTCTGCGCCACCTTTTCAATGGATACATTATCAAAATAAAAAAGCTTTAAAACAAGTTGATAGCGTGAAGGCAAGAGTTTCAAAGAGTTTTGAACCCTATTTAAAGTCAAGCGTGCATCCATTTGCGCCTCAATATCAACGCCCATTTTTTCCTGAATGGTTTCAAGGGGGACGAGCGCATGCTGTGAACCGATGCCCACAGGGTCTTTACGTTCGATGTAATTCAAGGTGGTATGCACAGCAATGAGTTTTATCCATGCTGTCAGTCCCTGTCCAAGATCTTCATTGTACTGACGTAATTTTTTACATTTTTTATCTAACAGTTGAACAAAAACATCGTTGCGAAGGTTTTCCAAATCCTGTTCGCAAAAAGGGACGCGCTTATTGAGCAGCACTTTTCGCACAGTAAAAAAAACCATTCTCCAATATTCTTGAACAAGGGGAGCCTGATTGTTTTGTTTCAGGCATTGATGAAGAATTTGACGATCTTTATCATTTTGTTTCATGTTGAATTTTTCACCATATTAAATTTGCGCGCCCTGACCTGTATTGAACAAAAAGAGGAAAAAATTTGGTCAAGCATTTGTTCATTATGAACCACACCAATCATTTCACCCAAAGCATCCAAAGCCAAGCTGATATCAATCGTCGCACAATCCAGTGGCATATTGTTGACACATGCAGATAAGGCTTGTTCGAGACATTCTTTTGATGTTTCAAGACAGTTTTTTTGCCTGAGGTTTATCATGAATTCAGGTGATGGCATATTATCTTTGTTACCGGTGACCATTGTTGCAATAGTTTGTTTTAATTGATCAATCCCCATATGATACTTTGCAGAAATGTTTATGGGTTGGGGCCAGTGCTCTGGAAGATGAATGGTATTTTGATGCTGAACCTGATCAATTTTATTTGCACATACGATCATTTTACCATTACCAATTTCATCATATATCTGAAAATCATTTTGTGTGAGTTCTTTTCCAGCTTCTATAACCAACAATATAAGGTGAGCCTGCTGAATCAATGCTTTTGCCCTGGAAATCCCTTGTTGCTCGATATTATCAAAAGAAATATGGATACCGGCAGTATCAAAAAGAGTCATGGGAACATTGGCAATATTGACCTGACCATCAATGACATCGCGTGTGGTTCCAGGTTGATTCGAAACAATAGCTCGATCTTTGGCCAATAAACAATTCAACAAACTGGATTTTCCCACATTGGGACGTCCAACAATCACGACCTTTGCACCATCACGGTAGATGGCCGTCTGGTGATAATCGGCAATATAGTGATTGATTTGATCAATCAGTGAGGTGAGCGATGCTTGAATATCCGACGGATCTTGTTCATCAGACATGTCGTCAGGGAAATCAATACTGGCTTCGATAGTAGCAAGCCATTGAATCATTTGATCTCGCATGGATTCGATTGTTTTTTTGAGTTGACCGGTTAAATGTGCTGATGTCAGGGTGAGCGTTTGTTGTGTTTGTGCGGAAATGACATCCATGACAGCTTCTGCATGTGTCAGATCGATGCGTCCATTCATATAGGCGCGACGTGTAAACTCGCCGGGTTTGGCCAGTCGAACATTTGGCGTATTTAAAATCTGTTCGAGGATGGATTGAAGTACCACATGACTGCCATGCGTATGAATTTCGGCCACATCTTCGCCAGTATAAGAATGAGGCTTTTTCATACACACCCAAAGCACTTCATCGATCATTGTATCATGGTCAGGATCGAGCATCCACCCATGAATCATTTTATGGGAAATGATTTTTTTTTCAGGTAAAACTGTATAATTTTTTTGCCTGAACAAAGACAGGGTTGAGTTGATAGCCAAAGGCCCGGAAACTTTTATGATTCCAATGCCAGCGCTGCCCATTGCTGTAGAAATGGCGGCAATGGTATCCGTGGATATGTTGTGTAATATTCCATTCATAAACGTTTAGATAACAGATGGCTCAAAATTAACATTTGACCTTTTTTTTGACCAATTTTTTGACCTTTTTTTTTTCACCAATTTTTTCACCTTTTTCTGTAAAATACTGTGCAATCATAAGGGGCTCCTTTTTTTCGGACATTTCTTTTTCGATTTGTTCTCGTTCATTTTCGTCAATTTCCGCATAGACATCAATAGAGTACGAATATTTACAGAATAAGTCAATACTCACAAGTTGGAACAAACCAACATAGGCGTGACGAATCACATCCCAACGTTCTTCCATTGGAAGAACTAACATCTTTCGAGAAATATTTATGAGTGTTTATCTCCAACAGTACATCTTTCTTCAACAAAACCCATCAAATATTTTGTTTCAGTGTTATCTATCCACTCCACTTTAAAAATTAAATTGATTGGAATCAAGGAACCCTTTTTATGACGAAAATTTGTTTCAACATGAATCCAGTCTTTTGCTTCAAAGACCTGGTGAAGAATTTTTTTGCGGTCATCTGGATTTTCGTACAACACATTGGCAATGCTTGTTTCATTAACGGTATCAATCAGATCTTTGGGGGTCTGATAGCCAAACATGTATGCAAGGGCAGGGTTGGCATCGATAAAATGACCTTCTGTGGTGGTTTGAAAAATACCCACAGGTGCGTTTTCAAAAATGCTCCTGTAGTGTTTTTCTTTTGCCATTAAAATGGTTTCTGTTTTTTTATGTTCATCGATTTCCTGCATCAGGCGATTATTGATTTTTTCCAATTCATCCGTTCGTTGTCTGACCTGCTCTTTAAGTAATTTTTCAAATTCCTGTTTTTCTTTTTTTAAACTTGACCGTTCAATGGCTTTGGATAGAGCATGATCCAATATAGCCATTTCTTGAATGGGTTTTAAAATAAAATCCCATGCACCTAATTTTAAAGCTTTGATAGCATCCATAACACAACCCGTTCCCGAAATCACAATAATTGCAGCATTCGGGTCCTGTTCTATAATTCTTGATGTTAACTCCAAACCATCCATTTCTGGCATGGCAATGTCCACCAAAACCAGGTCTGGTTTTTCTGATACGTACAAACTCAATCCATCATATCCATTTGCTGCCTGAATAACATGATATTCTTGCTGTGTCATATACTCAGACAATGCATCACGGACAAGCTCTTCATCATCAACAAATAATATTTTTTTGGGTTGTATCAATTTCATTTGGATGGTCCTTTTTTTATAAATTTTGAGATGATCACCCCTGGCGGATCAATCGAATGGCATCAATTCTTATCCTTGCAGAAGAAACATACGTTTTAAGGTTTTCTTTTTCTTTTTCTGCTGCCTGGATTTCCGTTTCTTTAACATTTGGATTAATTGCTTTCAACGCTTTGAGTCGATTAATTTCAGTATTCATTTGTTGATCAATACTATCTAACGTCCTGGAGATGATTTGATTTGCCTCGCGCTGGACACATTTTTCCGAGTAAGCTAACATTTTCGGTACCAATGCAATCGCATCTTCAAATAGATTTGATTGGTAACGGGCATCTTCCAAATGCATTTTAAAAGCAGAGGAATGTAGCAGTTTTTTACAATTTTTCAACTGATCATTAACAAGCATGCGAACCGGCGTTGAAGGTAAAAAACGATCCATATGTAAATTCTGAGGTGCAATGCATTCTAAAATATATAAAGATTCAAGATAACTCCCCGTAGCTTTTGAATGATGCCAAAAAGCAAAACTGCATTGGCCTGCGCCTTCTCCAATCAGAAGTTCAATAGCATCGATAATCATGGGATGATCCCAGGATAAAAACGTAATATTTTCAAGCATCAACGCTCTTTTTCGTTCAAACGTCACACGCATATTTTTGCGATGAAGCCCTGAAAACTTATCATTGTAACGGTTGCTTGCTCTTAAACGGTAGGTGCGGGGCCATAATTCTTCAAATACAATTCCAAAAAAACCAAACAATCGTTTAACAAAGGGTTCAATTCGCGGATCATGATCTGCATGAATAATGGCGTGCTGGATATCAATGGCGGCTTTTTTGTCAAATGAATTACGTTCCAGAAGTCGATCACGGCCTTCATCAAAGTCCTTTGCCATTTTTTTGCACAAGACCTGTGTATCCGATATCAGGGTTTTGAATTCAGATTGATCGTCCGATGGATCCAGAAGAGCACTGACCAATCGTTGTTTGAACAACTCATACACAGGCTGGGCATAGGGAATAATGTTTGAAAAAGCTTTTAATCCTTGATGATACCATTGAATCAGACCTGCTTGAGGGCTGTTTTGAGCAAAAGGGACATGAATGTGAATCGTCTTTTTTTGTCCGATCCGATCCAGGCGACCAATACGTTGTTCGAGCAATTCCGGTGATGGTGGTAAATCAAACAAAATTAAATGATGGACAAACTGAAAATTTCGTCCCTCACTGCCCATTTCTGAACATAACAATATTTGCGCCCCACCGGATTCTGCAAACCACGCGGCGTTTTCATCCCTTTGCTTCAGAGGAATGTTTTCATGAAATAAGGACATTTGTACATTGATACGGTTTTTGATCGCATCTTGAATACCGGTTATTTTTTCTGGATAGCAACATATCAGCAAACATTTTTCAGGTTTATGTTCTTTTAAAAAATTGGCCAACCACTCTATTCTTGGATCATTTTCCATTTGAAACACCGGTTTTTGAACAGACAGGCCCAAATCCAGCAATAATTCCATATGTATTTGCGTAAGAGTGATATCATCCTGAATGTCCTCAAGAGGAATCAAATGAACTTTTCTTTCTGGAAAACCTTTAACCACAGAGCGTGTATTTCGAAACATCACCCGGCCTGTTCCGTGGGTATCCATAATTTGTCGAATAAATGCCGATTTGTCAGCCTTAATTTGTTTTAAAATATCATCAGGACTGTTAAAAACATCCATATTTTTAAAGACCGACTGAATGTCTTCTATGGTTGAATCATCAACGCGATCTGTCTGTTCAAGCTGGTCAACAATTTTAGCTACTTTTTGAAAATTCATGGATTCTTTGATAAAGGCATCATAATCATAATATCGGTCAGGGTCCAACAAACACAGACGTTCAAAATGACTTTTTAACCCCAATTGTTCAGGTGTTGCACTGAGCAGCAATATTCCTTGTGTTTTTTGGGAAAGATTTTGTATGGCCGGATAAATCGGGCTTTCTTTTTGAAGATGATGGGCTTCATCAATAACCACCATATCCCACTCAACATCGACCATCTGATTTTTTCGGGGGGTGTTCTGAGCCAGGGTTTCAATAGCGACCATTATCAATTGAGCTTCAGAAAAAGGATTGGCTTTTTTTGATTGACGTTCTACAGACTTAAAAAATTTATCATCTGCAATGCGAAAAACAATATTAAACCGTCGATAGAATTCTACAAACCATTGAAAAACTAAAACTTGAGGAACCAGAATCAGCACACGGGATATTCGACCGCTTAACAGTAATCGGTGAATGATCAAACAGGCTTCGATTGTTTTTCCCAATCCGACTTCATCAGCAAGCAGAACGCGAGGAGCATGACGTCTGGAAACTTCATTGGCAATATAAAGTTGATGAGGCAATAAATCAATACAGCCTCCCATAAATCCAAAACACTCAGATTGACGATAACGATGGCGAAGTTTAAATGTTTCCATGCGAAGCATATAGGCTTGCATGAAATCTACCTGACCAGCAGATAATTTTTCTTCGGGCGTATTGAGTACAAGAATGTGGGAAATCTCCGATTCTGGAAAAACGTGTTCACCGTCACTATATGAGATCAAGCTGTCCTTTTCAGCAATTTCTTTGACAATAAACGACGTCCCATTTTGAAGATTGATCCGATCACCCACTCTAAAACGAACGCGTTTGATAGGGGCAGATTCAGCGGAATAGATGCGAAAAACATCGCTCGCAGGAAAAGAAAGTCCAATACGTCGGTGTTCAACGGACTGAACAACTCCCATTCCCAATTCTGGTTCCATCTCACTCATCCAGCGTTGGCCCGTTTGAAAGGCATTTTTTTTCATTTTATGTATCCTAATTTGAATGCTTTGGTCATAAGTTTTGGAATCAATGGGACTGGCTTTAAGTCTCAAATTATCAGGCCGGCATGGCCAATTGACGTTCCAACCAAATAAGATCATTACATTTAACAGCTTGCCTGATCAAATTCGTCAATTTTTCCGTTTGTGTAATTGTATTTATTTTATCAACAAGATAAGATGGTATTGCCCCAATTTTCTCGTTTAAAGCAGCGATAACCATTTCACGCATACCTTGCTGCATACCTTGCTTCATACCATCCTCTTTCGCTATTTCTAATATATCCAGCATATACTTTACCTCCTCATAGTATTTTCTTAATGTTTCTGTATCAACTAATTTATTGCACATTACCAATGTTGCAAAGACCAGGTTTTGATATATTTTGTCTTTTTTTAGCAATTCAATCTCAAAGTCTATTACATCAATGGCTATTTGACTTCTCTCCTGACCTCTTTCTTTGCCATAAAGTGGAATAAAAATCAATTCAATCAAACTGTCGAAAATGTTATTTTGAATATCTGCTTTGATTTCATTCAGGCGATTATGTCCATTTTTGTATGACAAATCAATAAGTAATGGCTTGTAGGTTCCGCTTTTGGTTTCAATGATATGCGGGCCAGCATATGAATGACCTGAAATCAACAAAATATCAGTGACTGCATTTCCCAACTGTCGGGCGGTTTGAAAATGGTAAATACTGCTTCTATAAAGGTCATCTATAGTCAGATGACGTTGTTCTTCACAATGATAATATTCATCAGATTCATCTTTGAATACGATATCCAGCCGTCCTGTATGCACATGAATTTCAACAGGTTCCAATGTGAATACTTCTGTAATGGGTTGGGTTGTAATACCAAAAATATCAAGAGTTTTTCCGCTGAATTCATTGGCTATCCATTTAATCATAGCATCATAGTTTTGTTGATATTTCAGGCCATTTCTTCCATATACAGGGTGCTTTTGCTTCATGCTATTCCGGAGATCAAAAATATTTCTGCATTCTGGCAATTTTCGGTATACTGTTTTCAATGTGTCTTCTTTTTGGATAAATTTAATCTTTGCCATTAGATCATCTGGAATGGATCCAAATTGCTGTTGGATTTCAGATAGCAAAAGCGTTTTAAGCATTTCGGTTGAATTCAAAATTTTTTCCTTTCTTAAAAAGAACATGCTCAGTCAATAGCTTCGTATTCATATGTCGGTTTGGATATACATCAATAAACTGATAATAACAACCCCATTGAATGACTTCAGGAGTGGCTGAATAAATATATTCGTCTGGTTAATTGAATATCGACTTGACTTAGCATTAAATATTGAATATCAAAAAAAATAAACATTTTAATTCAAAGGATATAGTCATGAAAAAGATTACCCTGATCATTCTCTTATTTATTTTGTGCAGTTGTTCGCCTAACCTTTATGCCCAAACACCGTCTGCTATTACGTTGAAAGATATTATCAAACAAATGCAAATCTTTTCCCACGATCAAAACGATTTGATCCAGACGCAAACAGAATCCATTCGAGTAGGCTTTGGGAGCATTGAAGGAAAAATATTTTATCCAGATTATCTTGGCAATAAATTACCTGTACCCGATGCTCTTGTGCGCATTTTTCCTGTGACAAAATTTTTACCCAACCATTTGTTTGAAATGGATTTGGAATCTTCCCTGGATGCCCCTGAATATCCTCCGGTAAGAACGAGCGATAATGGTTTTTTTTCAATCAAATCCATTCCTCAAGGAAGATACTATGTCATGGCTTTTCGTCAGGGATATAAAACAGCTATGACAGTGATCAATGTTCAAAACAATCAGGATGAACAAGCCAATTTAATGCTTTATCCCCATGATAATCGTCGAACTGGCAGCCTTTTCGGTAAAGTTGTCGAACGAATTTCAAAGGAAGCGCTACAGCAGTTGCATCGGTATTTGCCGGTTAAAAAAATTGAGGTGCAATTATTTCAAATTAAACCTGAAACGGTTGAGTTGATTCGATCGGTGATAACCAATGATCAAGGGCGGTTTTATTTTGCCGATGTTCCTTGCGGAGATTATCTGTTGAAAATCAAACACCCGGATTATCAGCTTTTTCGAAAAACCATTGCCATTATGCCGGACATCCCCAATACCTTTCCCATTATCAAGCCTGTTGAAGGTGATTATGATGATCTGGCGTTTTTAAAAAATTATTCGGGTCAAGATTCAACAAGTCCTTTTCATGGTGAATTGATTCAGTACATCGACCGCATGGGTGAAGGGTGTTTTTGTATCGGGCCTTATGGAAACTGGCATCCAGATGTTAATTTTGTTCAGGCGATACTGAAACGCGAAACTCCGGCATCTGTCACACGATTGACCGGTTATGTGTATCACATGGAAATGCAAAACAAAAACATCGTAGCCTATCCATTAGCTGATATTCGAATTTTGTTACGCCCATTTTTTCCCTATCCATCACTGATGACGTTTCCAGAATTTTATGCTGTGACAGACCACGAAGGACATTTCTCATATGATGATTTGCCATCGGATTACCATGTCAATGGGGTGTTATTGTTTGAAGCAAGTATTCAGTCCAAAGGTTTTGAACCCCTGAAACAACAGATCGTTCTCACCCCTGGCATTGACAATAATCGAAATTTTCATTTAACGGCATATGGGACGTTGTGTCGTTTACAGGGAAAAATAGTAAGCGCTCTGTCTGGTGCTGATCCAAAAATATCTGTGGAAAATGCAGCCATTCAACTGATATATTTTCCTCCCAATAGCAAAAAACCCTCCAGGCGATGGATGTTTTTATCTGATACCAATGGTGCCTTTGACTGCAAAGAGATTCCACCGGGGTCATATCAAATAAAGATTCATGCCAGCGGTTATAATCCACTTGAAAGTAATGAAATCATTAAGCCAGGAGAAACCATTCAAAAAGATTTTTACCTCAATGCGTATATGGGACCGGCACGATTAAAAGGAAAAGTTTTAAATGGTACGATCCAGTGTAAAACCGGCGATTCATGTGAACAAACCATTGCAGGTGCAAAAATTATTTTAAAATCCGTTCATCCCGCATCACAGGAACCTCCTGCACATCAATTATACGAGGTTAAAACCAATGATCAGGGGATTTTCGAATTTTTAAACATTCGACCCGGCCATTATCAAATGAACGCATCCATTGATCGATTTCAACCCTGGGAAGGACTGATAAAAATTACCCGAGACACTGAACATTTAAAAAATATTCGATTGAATCCCATCATTGAATCTGCAAATCTCAAGGGATATATCATGGTACAAATATCTGATTGCCATCACCGAAAAGACTGCCAAAAGCCGATTAAAAACGCACATGTGGTATTATCTCAGCGCTATTCATCTGGAACGATCATTCCTATTCGTACGCACACAACAAATGACGGCAGTTTTCAGTTTGAGACGATTCCTGCCATGTCATATCTTGTACAAATACACGCTCAGGGATATGATCCACAAGTTCGAGAAATGAAACTCGTACCTGGTTTCAATGAAATTACATATATCTTGAATCCTGCAGTGGAATGTCAGAATAACTCTGAATGTATTGACAATCATTACTGTGCTAAAACACGTGGACATTGCGAGCGTGTGGGTGTGTGTTTGAAATTACCAGAAATATGCCCATCAGCGGTAAACCCTGTATGTGGATGTGATGGTATGACATACAATAATTTTTGTGTGGCTGCATTATCAGGGGTGAGTATTGCCTATCAAGGGATATGTGTGCCTGTGAGCGAAACCGGCCAATTATCCGGTAACATTTTTCTTGATGGAGCAGAAAAACAACAACAAACCATTGCACAGGCAGAAATCACCCTTTTACGAAAGCATTCTGAATCTTTTGCTTCACCACCTGAGTTTAAAACCAAAACAGATGATAAAGGTTTTTACGCTTTCGAACGGCTGCCATCAGGAAATTATCAACTGATCATTGAAGGGCCGAATCTTATTCCTCAAAAAATGGACATTGAAATTCTTGCCAATCAGTCCATAACCAAACCTCTGTATCTTTCAGGGCGTGTTATGAGTGCTGTTTTTTCAGGACAGGTCAAGCCCAATTGCCTTTCCAAAAAATGTCCTCCCTATCTGTCAAGCGCAACAGTCACTCTAACCCAATTATTGTTTGACAGCATTGGCAATCTTTCATCAGATGCGGTTCACACAACACAGACCGACGCCCAGGGCATTTTTACGTTCAGTGATTTAGCTTCAGGGGAATATCGAATCAACGTTCAGGCAGATGGATTTATGGATTTCGAGGAAGGTTATGTTCTGAATAATGATCAGACCAAAAAGCTGGATATATCGTTGAATCAAATTCAATCCTGCTTTGATAACAGTACCTGTTTACCAGTGCAATATTGTAAAAAGCCTGATAAATCCTGTAATCAGTCTGGCATCTGCCAGTCAAGGCCTGTCACCTGTATCATGCTTTACGATCCTGTTTGCGGGTGTGATGGCAGAACATATAATAATTCATGCGAGGCCACAATGGTGGGTCAAAATGTCGCTTTTCCGGGGAGGTGTATTCAAGATCAGTAAATAAATCGTTAATTTCAATTTTTAGGTACGCTTGGGTGATTTCCGAAAATAAATATACCCTATGCCTGGTGCGAATTTAGTTAAATAAAACAATAAAAACTGGATACGTTAAGTAAGCGATCATCCAGGGTTGTCCAGACTTTTAACAGTCTTTAGTTAAAGTATTTTGGAAATCATCCGCAACGTATCCCGTTCAATAATCACTAACAATCAAAGAAAGAATTGACCTTATGTCAAATGATACTTTTGAAAAGCACCTTGCCTGTGTACCCTCTGCTGAAATTAAAAGCTACCTCATTTCAACGACAGAACCCTGTTATGAAAGTACCCTTTTAAGGATTGCTTTTCCTGACATCGATATTGTTCGATGCAATACCCTTGAATTATATCAGCATCATTTTGTATTATTTCATCTTTTATATCAACTTCAGGAGGTCTTTGCAGAAAAAGGACAATATCTACACGTTCATTTTATGCGGACACAAGTGCTGGATTATCCTGAAATCGGACATTGCTGCTATTTTGATGAGATATACCAACGATTTTGCAATGAAACATGTGATCCAACTTCCGGTTATTGTGACTTTCACAGACGTCTTGTGGGAGAAACAGAACTGGACTCACTGTCGATTCGATATTTTTATATGGATATCAGTAACTATTATAAACTGGATGAAAAAACCGCAGAGTTATTTGTAAAAGGCACATGGGAAATTCTGGCCAATTATGACCTGTACAAAGAGAGTTTCGCCTTGTTAGGGATTTCAGAAACCAATGATCTGTCCCGCATAAAAAAATGTTATCGAAAGCTTGCCAAAGAACATCACCCGGATCGAGGCGCTGAGTCGCTGGAAAATTTTTATAAAATTAACAATGCTTATCAACTGTTGATGCGGATCATTCCACTAATGAATATGTAGAAATATATCATAATCCTCATCATGGTCACAAAGACTTGATGGCGATCTGGCTCAACCGTCGGGCTTTGGGATGTATCCAAAGAAAATTTGCAGAAAAATCTGTCTCTTTATTGGCCAGAATTTCCTTTGCCTTGGACTGATATCCATAATGCCACAAAAGACCGACAAGGTTTATCCTGGCATCAATATTCATTGGATCTGTGTTTAAAGCGTTTTCAAATAAAGACTGGGCCGTTTGATCATGTCTTTGGTAGAGACTGGCGAGGCCTTGAATGGTCAATAATGTAGAACGATTTTTCTTGGAAAGGTGATCAACTGCCAATCCATTGTCGCATAATAGATAGACCTGTCCCCATTCCTCTCGAACCATATAGGCTTTTGCTAACATAAATACGGGTGTCAGAGCTTCGGGTAAATCCATACGTTTTTGATACATGGGAATTAATTCCGTTGACGGCATAATGTCTAACGTTTTTGTGGGGATTGGTTTTTGAGAAAAGGCCGTTTGTGTGGTTTTAGTGTCTTCCTGGATCATTTGAAACAATGGTAATAATTGGGTCGTACACATGGCCCAGGTTTGAGAACGATCTAAAAAGGTTTTTTGAAAACGCTTGGCAGTGGTATCGTAAGATTGGGCTTTTTTTTCAATCAATACCAGATATTGCTTTTGTTCAGATTCTCCCATGTCCGGGGTGGGGGCCTGACGTAAAAATCGGGCAAACTCATGATACAATTGATACAAATGCGCACAAGCAGCAAGCACCCAATGAGGAGATGGATAGGCGAGCATGTCGGTGTATTCCTTTTGAAGGCTTGAAAATAGAGCTTGTTTTTGCTGGAAAATTTTTTCATCCAGATGATCAGACAATTGACAGTTCATATACGTATCATAGGTTCTTGAGACATGATAAAAAACCATTTCCAAAAGAGCATCCAAAAGTACTTGATCTTTTGTAGTTTTGAGCAATGGAAGCAGTTTTTTATGAAGTTTTTGCGCCAGGTCTGTCTGGTTTAACTGATCATAGATACTCGCCATTTTGACAGTTGCCACAGACTGACCCGCTTTTGACATCTGCGGTAAAGCCTTTTTGAAAATCAGAAGGGCTTCTGCTTTCTTGTTTTGGGTGATTAAATGGTCAGTCCATTGAAATACAAATGGATCAATTTTTTCAGATGCTTGATGGCTATACTGCTGGAACAACTGCTGATTCAGGTCATTTTCAGTAGAAGCATCACCCAGGCGTTGATAAATTTGGGATGCCTGTTCCAAAAACAGTAAGGTATCTTTGTGTTCAGGAAAAGCCACGCAAAATATTTTTAGATAATGCGCCAGCAGTTGATAATGTCCCATTGTCATGGCGGTTTGAATCAGAAGGATCAGTGTTTTTTCATGATGGTCTGAATTTGGATAGCTTTCAATCAATGTGTTACCGGCTTGAAATAAGGTATGGAGGTCTTTGTTTTCAAGCGCCGGTCCTAAAAGTGCGAGCAATGCTTTTTCGCCTAAAGTGGAATCTGTGTTTTTTTGTGCCATTGAAAGCATTTGAGATCGTCCTTTTTCCCAATCATCAATGGCTGACAAGGACAATGAATACACCAGTTTTTGCTCTGCTGATGCAACAATACCGGCAACCTCACTTTTTAATGTTTCATTGGTGATACTGGGATTCGTCATGACACTTTTCCCAAAGGTCGCAAGGGCTTTGAAATCTTCTTTCATATAAAAGGCATCCAGAACCAAGTGAATGGCAGCACGAGCAGCGTTTCCATTGGGATATGCATCGATAAACGATTTGAATTCAACAATTGCCGTGTCATAGTGGCCTTCATCATAGGCAATCCAGGCTATATTAAAACGCACATCCTGAATCTCTGCTGCATCAGGATATTGGGCCACATAGATGTTTCCGGTTGATAAAAGTCCCTGGCGGCAGTAATTTTTTTCATACGCATTCAGTTGGTCTTTGCTTTTCAATGCATGATAGTAAGCGGTCATTGCGCTGAACAATACATTTTTTTTATCCATATCACCAGTACCTTCTTGATAAAGGCGTTCGTAATATTGACCTGCTTCGAAAAAATTTTCCGATGCAAACAGGCTTTCCGCACAATTGGCCGTCATATCCCAAAAAACAGGGCTTTTTTGAAAAAATTTCAGATACACAATGTATGCCTCTGATGCCTGTTCAAAGGCTTTGGGTATTTTTTTGCTTCTGGCGGTATCGTGTAATCGTGTAATCATTTCCCGTGCAAAGACTTCATATTCTTTTTCTTTTTCCTGTTTTTCTGTTTCAGGAATATGTGTGGTATAGCGTTGTTTTTCCAGAGCTTTGACAATTATTTTAACATCAAAGGCAGCCTGATCATATGCATTCATTTCCCGAACACATTCAAAAATGCTCTGGGCATAGGTCAGTAGTGTTTCTGCATCTTCTTGAAGTTCAGATAATTTTCGATAGATGACCGCACTGTGATGCCAATTTTTTTTGATAAAATATCGTTTGCCAAGTTTTTCAAGGGATGCAATAAATGATGGCAAAGACCACGAAAAAGATTGAAAATAAGAAAGAGCTGTTTCAGGCGGATAGTCTTTATAACAGTCCACGTAACAATAGGCCATATCAATTAAGGCTTCCATGCGGATATCAACGCGGCGGTAAGTATCAATATCGGTTGTTTGTTGATTTTCAGCCGATGCAAGGGCTGTCTCAAATCGTTTGATGGCTTTTTGAAATTCTGCACGATTGATATGACACCATCCCAATTTATATTGAGCAATGGAAAAAGCAGGGCTGTCTGGATAGTTAATAATTTCAGAATAATGTGTCTGGGCTATATCCAGATCCTGGCTTTTGAAATAGTGATCCCCCAAAAGTAAATACGATTCTGGAACATATTGACTGTGTGGATAGGACTGAATAATTGCTCGATAGTGAACAATCATATCGTGTATTTTTCCAAGTTCTCGGAATTCATGGGCCATAAAAAAATGAACTTTGTCTGTCTGGTCAAAATCTGGAAAATGATCCAGAATGCGTTGATAAACTTCAATGGCTTGATTTTTCAATGCATTGGCCGGAAGCGCCTCCAGTTTTGTCAGGGGTTGTTTTTTTTCCGCTTTTCGAATAAAAAAAGTGACCCTGGATTTTTCAACATACAAATCAGCCACTCTTAAATACAGTTCAGGCAGGTAGGGTTTATTTTTGGATCTTTCAATGAGTGCCCGAGTATTTTTAATGGCCAGATCGATCTTGCGTTCATCCTGTCGTAATTTTTTTAAAAAGGCTTTTTCTTCTTGCGTTTCCCCTGAAAAATCAAGGACATAAGTATCACTCGTGTCATCCGAACTTTCCACTGATCCGCCAGAAAAGAGGATTCCTATACACAAGAGGCCAATGACGTAATAATTGAATAATGTTTTCATTTGAAAAAGATATCCCATTCTTCGAGGGTTTGACATCGATCGGTGAGGGACACACGAAGATTATCCAGTTCATCGTTCCAATACTCGTTGATAAATGGATAGATCACTGAATGAGCAACCCGCATTTTCGATGGTGCTTGTTTGGATTGCGTTGTATGCTGCTTTACACGTTGATACATGTCCAGACCGATTTCATAGTTCATCAGACGCATGTTTTCTTCAAAGGCTAAAATTTGATCAGATAACTGAGTATATGATTGATGAGCAATTGTTTTGAGCTGATCTTTGTATTTCTTGATAAGTAGATGATACGTTGTATTCAGATGGTTGGCAAGCGTTATATTATCTATCAGATATGCTGTTTTTCGCTCATGTTCGAGATGTTCGAGAATCCTCAACAGAGCAGTGATTTTTGTTCTGTGAGCAAGCAATTGAAGGGCGGGCCGATGTTCTGCCAGCGGATTCCTGTTTTTGATACCTTGAATCAGGCCATGATAATGATCTTGAAATTCATCAACAATAGCCAGGGCTTCCTGATAATTACAGACATATTTATAAATTAACGATTTTAAAAGATAATATTCGGGTGTAATCTGATCTTTAAAATCAGGAGCATTCAAGCCGATTAACAATCCCAATGCGATATCCGGATGACCAAAATGATACTGTGCCCATGCCCTTTCCAATAGAAAAGGGGCTTGATCTGGATGATATTTGACAATTTGTTGATAGAGTTGATCTGCGCGGTCATAGTTTTTTTGTTCATAATAAAGGCGGGCCAGTGTTATGCGGGTTTTTGATTGGAGCGATGGCGATAAAGCATCAGATGTCAATAGGGATTCAAGTATGTCCATTGCTTTTTGAATGTCATTATCCTGTATCATCAGACGCGCCAATTCAAAGCGATATTTCAAATAATAGATAGAATCCAGGGGGATTTTCTGAAATTGCTGGTTCCCCCAATCAATATATCCTTTCTGCCAGTTGCACAAACCTTGATGATAATCAATAAAACTGGACAGGGGCGCACCCACATAAGCAAAATCCTTTGAGCAAAAAACCGTTTCGCGGATGTAATCATCATCAATAAGGCCCTCGTTCATTGCTGTTTCAAACAAGCCCAGAGCATGGGTGACAATTTTTGCATTCGGGCTCTGCTCGATCAAGCGGGTAAAAACATCAAAGGCCGCATGGGTCAATCCATTTTCCTTTAAACTGATACCAAAAAAGAACAGCGCCCATGCATAGTTGTCATCATCCGGGCCATGATGCGTCAAGTAGTCATGAAGAATCGGAAGCGCCTGTCGATATTGATGCTGAGCAAACAGGGTATAACCTTTTGAAAAATTGTCGGGTGCAACGATTTTTGGGGTAATTGAATGCATATCGTTTTTATGAGGGGTAAACAGTGAACATGCAAGGATCATCATACACAAACAAAGCATTGTTAAATCTCTGAAGAGTCTGATCATTATTAGACAGCTCCTTTCTGAATAGGGGGCATTCCCAAACATCAATTGGGTAAATAGATTGAATTTTAATATTCAAACGATTCAAACGCAACAATATTTTATAGAAAAAATATGATATCAATACGCATGACTTGGTTTTGCATGCTCATTATTTTTTTTACATGTCTAAATAAATGGGTCAATAAAAATATTCGTTTCATAGAATAGAGCGCTCTTTCAAAATAATTGTAACCCTTTTCATTGAAAATATCGTCGAAACTGTATATGCATCAAAAGTCAAAATTTCATATTAACACTCAATTATGAGAGAAAACAATGAAACTTAAATTAATACAAACTGTTATAACCTTTATGCTGCTGTCGTGCTATGGTTGTTCATTTTTTAATGAACCATTCAAAGCCCCCTTTGAACCGGATGATCTTCCAAAGAATTATTCCATTTCTGTACCCAAAGAAAAGCCACTTTTTTATTGCTGGTCTCAAGCGTTTGATGATGATGAACTCAAACAACTGGTTCATCGTTCATTAAAGAAAAATTTAGCATTGGCAGGTTCATGGTCAAAATTAATTCAGGCGATGGCCCAGGCTACAATTGCGGGTGCCAGCAGATGGCCCACTGTTTCAGCAAGCTTTGATCCAGGAATCACCAAAAACCGGACCTCAGCCAGTGGAGCCGGAGCATGGAAGAATGATTTTTCTCTGGGCCTGATGAGTTCCTTTGAAATTGATTTTTGGGGAAAAATTCGAGCTCAGCAGGAATCTGTGAAACTTGAATTTGAGGCCACAAAATTGGATTATCAAACAGCAATGACCAGTCTGATATCTGAAATTGCCCTGTGCTGGATTGAAATTATTTCTCAACGAATGCAGGAGCAACTGTTGAAAAAACAACTCGCTACCAATAAGACCTATCTCAAGCTTGTTCGACTGAGATTTCAAAAAGGAATCGTATCTGCGCTTGATGTCTACCAGCAGCAACAGGTGGTAGAGTCTATCGCTTCACAACTGCCACTGGTCAACGCACAGGAACGATTGAATCTAAACATGCTGGCAGTTTTATGCGGAGAACCCCCACAAACGAATATCCCTGTCTCACGAAAAAACTTGCCCCAGTTGGGGCCGCTTCCGCCATCAGGAATACCTGCTGATCTTTTGACCAACCGACCGGATATTCAGGCATCATGGAACAGACTCCTTGCCGCCAATCAAAGCGTATGGGCTGCAAAAGCCAGCCAGTTGCCATCCATCACCCTTACGGGTGCTGGAAATTTTCAGTCTGATGATTTCAGCCATTTGTTTGATTTCTGGTTTGTCAGACTGGCAGGCGATTTGGCAGCCCCCATATTTGATGGTGGACGTCGAAAAGCAGAAACCAATAAAGCCAGGGCAGTTGCTTTTGAACGTACAGTTAATTATCGAAATACCGTGTATCGGGCGTTAAAAGAGGTTGAAGATGCTTTGATTCAGGAACAACAACAGCATATCCATATTAAAGCCTTAAAACAAGAACGACACACAGCGCAAAAAGCCTTTGAAGAAGCTCGAAACCGATACAACAAAGGCTTGAACGACTATTTACCTGTGCTTACCCAAACCCTGACCGTTCAGCGCCTTGAACGCGACATCATTCAACAGGAATCCCAATGTATTCGATATCGAATCCATTTATATCGCGCATTGGGGGGAAAACCGGTCATTGAGAAAACAGTCAATCAACTTTTTTAATACAGGAGTATGACACCATGACACAAGCCCTTGATTCCATTAATCAAGAAACATCCCATCAGAACCACTTTGAAAGGAAAGGCTTGAAAAAAAGTGTTTCCTTTATTTTATGCCTGATTATTCTAAGCTCAGCCGTTGCCGTTACCATTTATTTAAAAAATTCACGGATAAAACCCAAAAAAAAACAACCTGTGCCAATGCTCACTTATGTCAACGTTATCCCTGCGCACCTGACAGACCAATCTGTTAAAATCAATGCATCAGGAACCGTCGTTCCTGCCAGGGAATTGACCGTTAAATCGCGTGTATCCGGTGAAATCGTTTATGTTCATCCAGAACTGATTGAAGGGGGGATGATTTCCAAAGGAACAGAAATTATCCGGATTGATCCTGATGATTATGAACTGGCCATCATTAAAGCAAAAAGGGATGTGATTCAGGCTGAATACGCTTTAAAACTCGAACAGGGACATCAGGCAGTCGCCCTTCAGGAATGGTCGTTGATGCATAAGGGAAAGGAAAAGAACCCCTCAGCCGATACGGATTTAATTTTAAGAAAACCGCATCTGGCTAAAGTTAAAGGAGACCTGGCTGCTGCTCAAGCGGATTTAAAAAAAGCAGAATTAAACCTTCAACGAACAAAAATTGTCGTGCCTTTCAATGCATTTGTGCGAAGCAAACACATTGAAGTTGGATCGCAAGTTTCTTTACAGGAAGGGCTTGTTGATCTTGTGGGTACAGATAACTATTGGATTCAAGTTGCAATGCCTCTGGATCGTTTGAAATGGATAGACATCCCTGTAAACCGTTCGGATCAGGGAACCTACGTGACAGTGACGTATCAAAATATTTTTTCAATCAATGGACGTGTCATCAAATGCCTGGGAGAGCTTGAAACCCAGGGACACATGGCACAACTCATTGTCCAGGTCGATGGACCATATGAAAAAAAAAAAAC
>PEAL01000045.1 GCA_002753725.1 Deltaproteobacteria bacterium | reverse complement strand
TGCTGCAACATATTTGGCATCGCTCACAGGATAATCATTTGTTCCCCATGCAATGGAATAGCCATTGACTTCACCCACAAGAACAGATTCATAGCCTGAATTGCCATCATCTCTGTATTGTGCGATTATTTTATTGCCATCCAACTGACTTAATTCAATGGTGTAAGTATTTCCTGTGTTTGAAAGAATTTTTGTGCCAAAAGTAATGACATTGCCATTGACTGTTCCAACAACAGCCATGCCTTCTCTGGTCAGGGCATTGTCTTCATACATAATCACAAACGTATTTTCACCGGCAGGACAGACCGCAACATTGTCAACATCAGTGGCAGAAAAGGTGTATTGATCTCCCCAACTGATTGTTGTGCCATTTAACTGGCCAATGATTGCGCGTCCGGTTTCTGTTGTACAATCCCTGAAAACTGATACAAAGGTGGTGTCATTGATTTTTGCGCCACAGGTATGATCGATTGTTCCGGTATTAAACATGGATTTTGTGCCGACTGTTGGGATCGTAGAAAAACTGCCAATGCCTTTAGAAATCACATTGTCGCCAAATTCGACAATATCACCGATAGAAACACTTGCGCCACCGGCAACAGTAAATTCATTCATTTCGTTTTTAATGTATTGCCATGAACTGTTACCTGAATTGTCAGAGACCAATACTTGATATTGATTGCTTGAACCGGCTATTTTTGAATAATTAACCGCATTGTCAGCAATTTTGTTCGACGTAATGGCATTATCTGCAATTTGGGTATAATTAATGGTGGAATTAGCAATTTTTTCAGATGTCACGGCATTGTTGTTTAGTTCTGAGGTACTGATTTTGCCATCACTGCTGATAACGACAATGCCGGAATTATCCGCAAAAGTTATTGTTCGGGCCTGTGTTGCCATTGAGTTTAATGTTGTCTCTCCAATTTGGATAGTACTGCTGATCATTAAATTATTGGCAGTAACTGATTGAGCTAAGGTTGCAGTGTTTGCAGTAATGTTGGTAAGATTGAGCTTTTCATCTGTAATGGAGCTATCAGGAATTGTGTTGTCTACTGAAATATTTGTCCATAAAAATGTACCATCTCCATTTGCTGAAAGGATTTGACCAGAATTACCATTGGTTAAAGCACTATTATTTGATCCAGCGAGTTTGGGAGCGATAATGGCATTATCAGCCATTTGCGTATAGCTAATTGTATTATCAGCAATTTTGTCTGATGTGACCGCATTGTCAGCAATATTGATTGTTGTAATGGCATTATCAGCCATTTGCGTATAACTGATTGCATCATCTGCGATTTTATCTGATGTGACTGCATGATCAAAAATTTTAATTGTTGTAATGGCATTATCAGCTAATTGCGTATAACTGATTGCCGCATCTGCAATTTTTTCTGATGTAACCGCATTGTCATTCAATTCAGTTGAACTGACTTTGCCATCATTGCTGACAATAACAATGCCTGATGCATCAGGAAAGGTAATATTTCTGTTCTGTGTCGCCATTGATGTTAAGGTTGAATTGTTTATAGTGAGCGTATTGCTGATCATTACAGAATTAGCGGTAACAGACTCGCTTATGTTTGCTGTGCGGCTTCTGATATTGATAAGATTTAATTTTTCATCAGTGATCGAGGCATCAGGAATTACACTGTCTATTGATAAATTTGTCCATGAAAATTTACCATCTCCATTTGATGATAAGATCCGATCTAAATTACCATTGGTTAATGCGGCATTATTTGATCCTGCGAGTTTGGGGGCGATAATGGCGTTATTTGCTAATTGTGTATAACTGATTGTGGCATCAGCAATTTTATCTGATGTCACTGCATTATCTTCGATTTTATCTGATGTAACTGAATTATTAGCAATTTTAATTGTTGTAATGGCATTATCTGCTATTTGCGTATAACTGATTACTTCATCAGCAATCTTTTCTGCTGTGATTGTCGAATCAGCAATTTTATCTGATGTAACCGCATTATCATTCAATTCAGTTGAACTGATTTTGCCATCAGTACTGACAACAACAATTCCAGAACTATCTGCAAAAGTGATAATTCTGGGCTGGCTGGCAACAGAGTTTATCAAGGTGTTTTCAATATTGAAATGATTATTGACAGTTAAGTGATTAACACTCGTCGTTACCATTGTTGAATTTCCGGTAACAATAAGGTCAATCAATGAACCATCAAATGCCTTATCCCACCTGAATGTGCCATCACCATTGGATACAAGGCGTTGTCCATCAGTTCCATTTGTCAATGGCATATCATCTGAAGCAGCTATTTTCGTTGCTGTAATGATGGCATTGCTTAACCTTGTTAAATCGATACTACCTGATGCCAGGTCATGACTTTGTATTGTTCCATCAAGAATTTTTTCAGAGGTTATAGCGTCACTGGCAATTTTTTCTGATATTATTGCACTGTTGTTGATTTTAGTTGTTGTAATGGCATTATCAGCTATTTTTCCTGATGTTACTGCACCATCAATAATTTTGGTTTCAGTAATGGTGTTGTCTTTGATTTTATTGTGTGAAATTGTATTGTCCGCAATTTTGGTTTCTGTAATGGCATTGTCTTTGATTTTATTATTTGAAATAGCATTGTCCGCAATTTTAGTTTCTGTGACAGAACCTGTGCCTATTTTATTTTCGGTAATGGCACTGTCTGAAATCTGTACAGAAGTCACTGACCCGCTGGATAACTGATTGCCTGTAATGGTTTCATTGGCAATGTGCGATGCGGTAATACTTCCGGTAACAATTTTTTCAGAGGTTATGGCATTATTGGCAATCAGATCACTTGATATCTGTCCATTATCAGTAACAAAAACAGTCCCGCTTTTATCTGGAAATGTAATGGTGTGGTCATCGGTTGGATCAACGACATTGATCGTTAATTCGTAATCATTATCAGTCTCACCTTCAAAAACAAGAGGGGCTTCCCCTTTAACAGTAAAATTGTTAATGATGGGACTGGTCAAGGTCTTATTGCTCAATGTTTGTGTGTCTGTTGTGCCGACAATATCACCAGTTGGTGCATGTTTATCATCAAGCATATCGGCATTTAAATTTGAGACCTTTGTTGTAGAGCTGACAATTAATGGTGAGGTACCGGTTGAGACGTCAGATGTAAACTGTTTACTGGTAATTTGATAATCGCCAGCATCCCAATTTCCGGCCAATGTTCTTGTGCCATCACGTTTGATGACATCGAGATCATTCGCTTTATTATTGAGTTGGGATTGGATATCAGAATTTACGTTACTTAAGTAGGTCATTTTTGATGAATCAACAGCCGTTCCATTTACTGTCAGATTATTGGTTGTAATGGATGTAAACTTACCGGTTCCAGGTGTTGATTCTCCGATTGTGGCGCTATTGATTGATCCGCCTGAAATTGTTGAATTACTAAGGGTTTTATTGGTCAGGGTTTGGGTATCGGTTGTACCAACAATATCGCCTGATGGTGCACTTATGCTAACATTATTTAAAGTAATGGAATCGGTTTTCAAATTGCCATTGTTGGTAACACCATTTAATGTGGTTTGACCGGTAACAGTCATTGTTGAGAATTTACCGGTTGATGGTGTGTCTGCGCCAATGGATGTGTTATTAATGGTTCCGCCGGTTAGATTGGGTGTATTGATAACCGGGCTGGTCAAGGTCTTGTTGGTTAGTGTTTGGGATGTTGTTGTTCCTACAAGTTCACCACTGCTCGGGGCACTTTTGCCATTTAAGAATTCAGCGTTGAGATTGTCAACCTTTGTTGTGGATTGAACAATAAGCGGAGATGTCCCAGAAGAAACATTGGATTGAAATTGTCGGGCACTGATTTGAAAATTGCCGGCATCCCAGTTTGAATTCAATTGCGTGCTGCCATCTTTTTTCAATACGTCAGTTTTACTGGCAAATTCCCCCAATGTATTTGAATCGGCTTTTTCAGACAGTTTGGTATCTATTGTCGTTTTATCGTAAACTAATGATTGATCAATTTTTTCGTTGGTCAGGGTTTCAATTTCAGTTCGGGTCATGAGTTGCCCACGTGTGTACACCTGGTCTTTATCTGCCTTTAAATCCAAAGCAGTAGTATCAGCTTTTAGATCCAGTTGGGATTGATCGGCTTTTTCCAACAGTTTGGAATCGATTGTTGTTCTCGTGTAAACTGAAAAATTGTCCGCTTTTTGATCTGTAATTGTCATAATTTCAGTTTGTGTAAACAGTTGACCTCGCGTATATACTTGGTCTTTGTCTGCTTTAAGATCAAGAGCTGTGGTATCGGCTTTTAAATCCAGTTGGGATTGATCAGCTTTTTCCAAAAGTTTAGAATCGATTGTTGTTGTATTGTAAACTGAAGATATATCAGCTTTTTGATCTGTAATTGTCATAATTTCGGTTTGCGTAAACAGTTGATCACGCGTATATACCTGGTCTTTATCTGCTTTGAGTTCAAGTGTTGTGGTATCTGCTTTTAAAGAAAGCTGTGATTGATCAACCTTTTCAGCAAATTTTTGATCAATCATTGTACGTGTGTAGATCTGATCTTTATCTGCTTTAAGTTCCACAATAGTGATATCAGCTTTTAGAGAAAGCTGGGTCAGATCGGCTTTTTCTGAAATTTTTTGATCAATGGTCGCACGATCATAAACTAAGGATGTTTCCGCTTTTTTTAATGCTATTTCTTCGATTTCAGTACGTGTCATAAGTTGACCGCGTGTATAGATCTGATCTTTGTCTGCTTTTAAATCAAGTGTGAAATTATCTGCTTTTAAGGAAAGCTGGGATTGATCGGCTTTTTCGGACAGTTTTTGGTCAATGGTTGATCGATCATAGACTGAACCCGTCTCTGCTTTTTTGTCGGTTATTTCTTCAATTTCAATTCGGGTGAAGAGTTGACCACGTGTATAGACCTGATCTTTATCTGCTTTTATATCTAAGGCAGAGATATCAGCTTTTAAAGACAGGTCTGACTGATCAGCTTTTTCTGAAAATTTTTGGTCGATGGTTTCGCGATCATAAACTGAATTGGTTTCAGCTTTTTTGCTGGTGATTTCTTCAATTTCGGTTTTGGTGAACAATTGACCGCGTGTATAGACCTGAGCCCTGTCTGCTTTTAGATCAAGTGCAGTTTTATCGGCTTTTAATGTAACCTGGGAATAATCGGCTTTCTCAGATAATTTATGGTCAATGGTGTCCCGATCATATACCAATGACGTATCCGCTTTTTCTTTTGTGAATGATTCAATCTCAGTGCGCGTCATGAGTTGACCGCGTGTATAAACCTGATCCTTATCTGCTTTTAAATTTAAAACACTGGCATCCGCTTTTAAGGACAGTTCTGACTGATTGGCTTTTTGTGAAAGCTTTTGATCAATTGTTTCGCGGTCATACACTGATGTGGTTTCAGCTTTTTGGGATGTGATTATCTCAATTTCAGTTCGGGTTAAAAGTTGAGCCCGAGTATAGACCTGATCTTTATCTGCTTTAGTATCTAATGTAGTGGTATCCGCTTTTAACGATAGCTGAGAAGTATCGGCTTTTTCAGATAGTTTCTGATCAATGATTTCACGATCATAAACACTTGATGTTGCGGCCTTCTCTTTTGTTAACTCCTCAATCTCAGTTCGTGTCATGAGCTGTCCGCGAGTATAGACCTGATCTTTATCAGCTTTTAAATCAAGAACTGTTTGATCTGCTTTTAATGCAAGTTCAGATTTGTCGGCTTTAAGCAATAAATCAGACTGACTGGCTTTTTCCGCCAGTTTGTTATCCACTGTAGAACGATCATAAACATTGGATTGATCGACCTTTGTGAGCAACAAATCCTCAGTTTGTGTTTTGGTCAATAATTGATCGCGAGTATAAACCTGAGAGATATCAGCCTTTGTATCCAATGCAGTTTGGTCGGCTTTTAAATTAAGATCGGTTGAATCAGCTTTTTCTGATAGTTTACTGTCAATTGTTTGCTGGTTGTAATATTCTCCCTCGTCTGCTTTTTGGGAGAGTAAGTCATCAACCTGCTGTTGGGTATAGAGTTGTGAACGTGTATACACATTATCTTTATCTGCTTTCAATTCTAAGGCTGATAAATCAGCTTTTAATGATAATGCGATTATATCCGCTTTTTGAGTTAGTTGAGAATTAATGGTGGAACGATCGTAGACATTTTCAATATTTGCCTTCTGATCCAGATCTGATTGATCAGCTTTGGCTGCCAATGATTCATTAAAATTTTGTTGAATCGTTGTAATGTTCTGTGCATTGGCAAGGATCGATTGGGTATGATCTGAAATGATAGATAATTGTTGTTGAACGCTGTCTGATAATTTGTTTTCAGTAACAGCAGCATTTGAGATTTTTTCTGTGATAATTGCAGAATCAGCAATTTTGCTGCTGATAACAGCTTGATCAGCCAGCTTGTCGCCGGTAACACTTCCATCAATCAATTTATCTGTAGAAATGGAATTATCATTGATGGATTGGGTATGATAGGCATAAAAAGCAACAGGCACACTGACAAGGGGTTGGAATCGACCCTCATCATTTTTCATATAATCGCTCCAGTCAGTTTCCCCCTGTACGCGAATGCGAATACCAATATAATATGGTTTTGAAAAATCAACCTGTTGGTAAATTGGCGGTGCTGAATTAGCGCCCAGATAAACACTATAAACGCCGGCATGCAAAATAATATTTTCATGAATTTCAGTCCACGCTGGTGAACCATCAGAATTATCTGTCAGCCACAGGGAAAATTCCATGTCATACAATCCATTTACCGCCTTAGAATCTGAGTCAGTTAAAATACCTTGAAAGTGAATGGTTTTTGGAATTTCAGCATTTGCCATCAGGACACCCAGACATAAAATGATCAACAGTATCCCCATAAAACGTTTCCAATTGAGTTGTGTACCCATCATACCGCCTCCTTGAACTTAGTGTTAAGTTGTTGCTAATAATTTGAAATTGTTTTGATTTTTTTTGATTGAATTATCGGATAAAAATTTTTGTCGCAGGTATAAAGTACATGGTATTGGTATTTAGACAATGGGTATAAATCGGGTATTTCATGGGTATAAAAATACCCAATTTTTTGTATAACTATTTAAATAAATAAATAAATTAGAAAGTATTTTTTATCTGATTATAACGTTTTTTGGGGAGCATAATATTCGTTACAATTGCTCGTCCTTTTTTAGAATCAGAATTCTCAGAATTAAATGAATTCTCAGAATTAAGAAAATAACTGATTATATCGGATTATGGGGAGGCTGTCTTCAGCCCTGAAAGGGCGGCAACATACCAGCCCAGGGCAACGCCCTGGGAAATGGTATAAAATTATCTTTAGCCCTGTAAGGGCGCTACATAAATGGGCTACCTTTTATTATTGTTATTTTATGTGTCGCCCTTTCAGGGCTCAAATCATTGTAATTGTAATGGTTAACCCAGGGCGTTGCCCTGGGCTGGTATGTTGCCGCCCTTTCAGGGCTGAAAAATATCCTCCCCAAAATCCGATATAATCAGGAAAATAACAGTGTTTCATAGAACTCTACTCTTAATTCTGAAAATTCTTTAGATTCTGAGAATTCTGATTCTAAAAAAAAGGATAATATAAGTATTTGGGCATCCTTCATATTTGTTGAAAAGTAGTTAACACTTTTCAACAAATATGAATGTGTTTCCGTATGTAGAGACGCACGGCAGTGCGTCTCCGAGCAAAGAAAGGTCGATCAATTCTTTGGAGGAAATGGGGTCACATCTTGGGAAATGGGGTCACATCTTGGGAAATGGGGTCACATCTTGATTATTACACTTAATGAGATTTGTTTTAGATTTTGATTCAACAGATAAATTAAGTGTAATAGTCAAGATGTGACCTCATTTCCCCCCATTTCCTCGGATATATTAATAAACTATTGCTCTGGTAATTTGGGTTCCACACAAATCATATCAACTATGCCGCCATTTTAATCATTTGTTTTCGATTATCAATCCATTGAAATGCATCGTCAAAAGATTTCATTGTTAGCAAGTTTTCCCCTAACTCCATCATATCTTTTGTTCTTAATGGCTCAAGTCTTGGCATGATACGTCTGAGTTTAATATCAAATTTTTTAGATAGTTGTTTGGCAATTAATTGTTTTGCAGCCTTTTTTTCACCTCTTTTTTCACCTCTTTTTTCGCCTCTTTTTTCGCCTCTTTTTTCGCCTTCTATTTTACCTTCTTCAAAAAGTTCTTTTCCAACCTTTGTTTGAGATATATCAAAATCAAACATGGCCTGTATCTCCTTTCTGTCTATATTTTTTTGGCGATCTAATATCAATATCGATAAAAGATCGGTGACTTGATGAACTGTTTCATCAGTATACATTCGATCAATTTGTTTTTTCCATTGCCTGCATTTTTGAATGGTTTTCTTTTTGGGATAATTTTTGGGTAGTGTAAATGGTGCCAGCACGATTAATTGTTCATCAATGTCAATTAAATCCTTTTCTGTAAATTGAGAAAGATCAATTTCAATAAATTCACCCTTAATCCACGACTTTCCACAGTGACTTTGAATCGAATAGGGCAAAGATGCTTTCATACATTCACTGTCAGTATACACAATCGCGCCTAAAATTGGGCCGGTGTATTGTTCTTGTGTGCAGAACATGGATATTTTGGACGCCATATTATATCGCAACATAGGTTCTTTATATCCTTGAAATTCGATCATTACAATTTCACGATCTTTGTTTTTTGGAAATGCCACGATATCTGGAAATAGCTTTTTTTCTTTTAATACAATAGCACGGGGTTGATAATCATTGTTTGATTGCACACCAATCAATTTCAGCATGGCATCTCCCATAATTGTCATCAATTGATAAAAAGGAGAATCAGTACCTCTTGATTTTTCACTTTGATCGTATTGCTTTTGAAGAAAAACCCAGTGCGGTGAGAATTTCATTTTTTGTCACTGTGATTGTATCAGCACCTTGCTTACGTCCTTTTACCTCGATGAATCGTAATCTGGTCTTTCCTTTTATTCTCAAAACAATCCATAATATCCTTATTAAGTCCCATAAATTGTTTCTTTAAATCTTTTTCATTCAAACTGTCTAAAGGCATCATATGTGAAAATATTTGGATATCCTGGAGCCAATTTATAACCTGCCACATACAATCTTCCAAAAGAATGGGAAATACAGTGATCCCCTCTTTTTGTCTTTGTTGAATCGCAGGTATTTCTTTTGTACGAATAAAATCTGATGCCAGAAAACTATCGGATATCAAACAAATAATTAAATGAGACGTTTCTATTGCTGTCTGAATTTCCAGAGGCCAGATGTCGCCTGCTCTTATTCTTTCATCATACCAGAAGGAAATGCCTTGATGCTGCAATTGTTTTAAATAAAATGCAAGTTTTTCAATCCAGTGTTTATCTTCATGACTGTAACAGATGAATATTTTTTTTGGAATCATTTCCATTGCTTTTTGATCTGATGTCAAGGATGAAAAAACTGTTTTATAGATCGGATTTGAGACAATCACCTTGTTGTTCATTCGTTTAATAATGCCATGCCGCATTAACCATGCTTGAGATTCGTCATACTTCACATACGCAACATGATTATTGCAGATGTTTAAAAATGTTTTTTTATATAACAGAATTTTTTCTAAGAGGTTATCAAAATGGTCATTATGTTCATCAACAAGAATAGTAACCGCCTGATTGACATCATCAATTGAGATAGGTTCAATTGTATTGGGCCTGATCTGAGTTGTTAAAATGGTTCCAATCCGATTGACCAGCCAGGGTTGTCCCTGAGTTTGCTCATGTATTTTTTGTATGGCATCTTCTTTAAATGGTTGATTGGTTTCCTGGGTAAATTGTGCGTAAAGATCATGAATATTGTTTAAATTGAATGGAGGTAATGTCACCTGATCAGCAATATTGAATGGTGAAATGCCATCAACAACCAGTTGACTCATGTTTCGAATGCCGACCAATCCTACAGAGTAAAGTGCTTTATCTTTTACTTGTTTATAATTTTGGTACAAATCTCTTAATGTCATAAGAAAATTAAAAATTTCTGATGGAGGCATGCCTTCGAATTCGTCAATAAAAATCACAATTTTCTTTTTGTTTATGATGTTGTTCAGGTTTTCGAATAATTGATAAAACGACAAATGATCAGAAACAGGGTTCGTATCCATATATTGCTTTACAGCTTTGACATCACTGCATTGAACAGATAATAATCTATTAATTAATTGTTTTTTTATGGTTTCATCAACCCTTGCATAAAATCTTTCAGCACTGATTGAATGATACGTCTGGAAACTCATTAAAATGATAATATACAAAGGATCATTTTCCAGAGATCGGCAAAAATCATAAAAGAAAGTGGTTTTTCCACTTTGCCGAGGTGCAAATATGGTAAAATATCTTCCCAGGTTGACCATTGTTTCCATATTTTGTTTTTTTGTATTGACGACATTATCAAAAGGGACAAAGTAGCTTTCACTGGGCGAGACAAAACCTTGTTCTTCAAAAAATTTAACAGGTTGTTGGAATGTTTTCATGACATGTTTCCTTTCATTCGTTCCTGGCATCCTCAATCCACCTTTATTATTTAATATACCACTGCGTTGAAAAAATCCCCCCTGCGTCAGTCACATTAAAATCCATAGTTTCAAGTCGTTTTATCTGATCCTGGGGGGATTGATCAAATTGAAAAGGCACCCGAGAACTTGTTGTCCAATAGCCCATGCCCTGGTCAAGGCAGATGGTAAATTGGATCGTTTCGGACCAGATTAAATCAAGCGATCTTGCATGCGGGATGTCTTTTTTAGCTTTTTCTACTATCAGTGGCTGATTGTCCAGTTGAAGTATGGATTCAAAAACTGTCTTACGATCATCAGCAAAACACCAGTCGTGGTTGATTAAAAAAGGCGTTTTATTTCGGGTGTTTAATCGTTGCGTATGAATTTCAATGCGTGTTTGATTGCGCATTCCGCCTTGAAAAGATTGCAGTTCTTTTAACATTTTTTTTAGCAATATGAAAACAAGTGGGGAAAATAAATATCGATCATTGTAAATGATTTTTTTCAGCGGTTGCTTGCTGTTAAGCTGCCTTTTTATAGCCGGTGTTTTAGATAAAATTAACTGCCAGGCTTTTTGGCCAAATTGATTGACAGATCCATTCAATTCATTGGCAATGATCACTTCAGAAATATGGTTCTCAGATTGTTTTAATTCTGAGGATTGAATAAAAAAACCACCTTCAGGAACAGGGGCCAATACTTCGTTATTTTTTACTCTGACATATTGTGTGTGATTAAGGCCGCTGCCCCAGTTTCTTCCAGGTGTTAATCCATTGGGCGTTGTGGCATACCAGATAACAGAACCATTATCATGCCCCATTTCTATAAGTGGCGCAATGTCTTGTGATTTTCCTTTACTCAGGCGAGATTGATCCACAGCATATAATTTTGCGTGAGTGGATTCAAGAACAACAAAGAGTTCGTCTTTTTGTGAGATTTCTAATTGTTGGCGTGTCTTTTCCGGGACAATCAGAATGATCTGACATCCTGTCTTTCCAATGGCCAATAGTTCCTGAAACATCCACCAATCCAATAGTTCCCATTGGGAAATCTCACCACTTAAATGAATACGAATTTGGGTTAAATTCACGCGTTGAAGTTCTCTGTAGATTGCCAGAGGCATTGGTTCAAGTTCAAGCTTTGCAGTCTCTCCTAATAATTTCAAGTTTTTGGGCAATTCAAATGCATCAAGATAGGTATGATTAAGCAGGGCAAGTGTACGCACACTATTGAGTTCCTCCAGGTGATATTGAGTATTAAAATCCAATAAACAGGAATGACAGGCCGTATCACATTTTTTAGGACAGGTGACGATCTTTTGTGCATGACGAAACAGTGATGGCAATTCCTGAAGAGCATGCTTGACATAACCCGCACCACCTTGTGCAGTATCAAATAAAAAGATAGAATATGTGGGATGACCATGATCATCTATGCCTGGACTGACAATCGATCCGATTTCCTGATCATCAATGCCCAATTTTCTGGCCAGTGCCAGACGTAAGGCAACACCTGTAGAATATGCCTGCACCCGATCAAGCGGGATGCCATTTAACTGGTTTAATTGTAATTCCAGAACATCAGTATAAACAGTTGCTCCCAGACGTAAATGGGTTTTTATGGCAAAGTCTTCATGACTTCCAGGGCATTCACGCTCCATCTCATGATCTTTTCCGCCGCGTAATCGTTTATGTGGTATTGGATTGCCATCTTTATCTGCAAAGGATAGCGGCAGTTTGCCCTCCGGAAGCATGGCGTCTGCGCGACCACAACGAAAACATAACACAAATCCTTCGCCATGTAAGCCATCAGTTCGGTAAAACAATGCACCATTCGTACTGAATCGATACCTGCCCAATACTGTCGTTGGCAATGACAACCAGTCTGCACCTTCCAGAGATATTAATGGATCACGCACCGGGAGGTATTGGGGAATTGAAATATCATTGTGAGGCTTCCATCGAATATCCACTGCAAATCCTGAAGGTTGAATATATTCATATTGTTTGAGTTGATCACTGTTTTGCTCGCCGCATTGTGGGCAGGTTGTTGGTATTGAATATCGTGTACCATTTGCACCGCAGGTTTTACATCGCCATACCCATCGCAATGATTGAATTTCAGGAGGCCCTTCAAGATCTGCGGGTATTTGCCAGTTGAGTGTTATTCCTGATGAATGATATACGCGTCCATCCAGGACTGTATCGGTTCCTGGTGCATAATCACGAATGGCAACTGGCAATGGTCGTGATGGATACCCTGCGCGCATGGCTTTATTATCTTCACGTAATTTTTTTCCCTTTAATATTTTTCCCTTTATGTTGATTTGTTCAATGGTTGTGGTCACCAGACAGGCCAGACCTGTTGCAAATCCATAACCTGGAAGAAAATTATGATTGGCCAAATCTTTCAGCAAATATTCTTTTCTCATGCGTTTCATTTGAATATTAATGGCTGCCTCTGCTTTACTTTTACCGCCTGGTGTTTTGACAAGGCTTAGATTGTCATTCAGGCTTTGATAATCAATATTCCATCGTTGAATAACCTCTTTAATCATTTCTATGGTAGTTTGCAAGTGATGCGCAATGGGCACACCCGCCAATATGGTTCGTTTTGTCAGATGAAAAATACCTTCTTTTAGTCGTTGATGTGTGATCGCATCATTTTCACAAAAAAATCGAAACTGTTCACAAGGAGGACTGTGGTCTTCATCCCCTGCCCCAAAAAACCATCCACATGTTAGATGCCATATGTCATCTGGTGCCTGGTGATGTAAAAAAAAGGAGAGTATGAGGGAATTAATATGCCGCTGAACAATCGGTTGACTTTGAAGTGAAACCTGCGGAATGGACAGTTGTGATGTAAATGGCCACATTGGATTTTGAAATACAGATTCTCCATGCGGATTGCTTTTGCACAAAGTAAAGCTTAAGGCTTTGGTTTCACCACGTCGGCCTGCTCTACCCGCCCGCTGCAAAAAATTGGCAGGATGCGGCGGGACATTGTTCATGGTGATTGTTGTCAAACCGCCAATATCAACGCCCATCTCCATTGTGGTGGAGCAACTCAATACATTAATTCGACCCTCTTTAAATTGCTTTTCCCGATATGATAATGTTGGCCCGGATATTTGTGCTGAATGTTCGGTACTGTAGAAATATTTTGAAAATGCGGCGATATTATCACACAGATCTGTCCATACGCCTGATTGCCTCAATCGAATGATATCTGGATCAGTTTCCAGCCATTGTTCTGATGACATGCGATCCTTTTCCAGCCAGTATGGACTGGGTAACGATGGCATGCTTACTTTTATGCATTCAGACAACGATGACGTGGCGTTTAAAGGCAAATATGGGGTAATGCCTTTAAATGTCATGGGCAATAATCGCCTGGTCACCGGGCAAATCCAGGCCTCACGAACCTGAACAAAATCAATCTGACGATTTAATTCAAGATGATAGCCATCCTCTGACAGCGTTAAAATGGGAGAACTCGCGTGCCATAATTCAATTAACAAGGCTTCAATTTCAGCACAGTCCGCATGATTTTCCAGGTCAAGTTGAAGGCCATAAGCGATCATTCTGACCAGACGAGATTTTCGATGAACTTTTGTTTTTGTTGATGGCCACGTTTTTTGCTTTTTCTTTGATTTTGTTTGATCAGGCCCAATAATAAATCCTGGCTGACCGGGATACCCCACCCATCGCTGTACATCTCTTGTAATGGCCACACTCATTTCTGTTCTGATTTTAAAATCCATCAAAATATGAGCCAACGCCTGCCAATCATCAAGTGAAATACGATGCTGTCGGGCCACAGATGGCACTGTGCGAATTCTCTCCAGCACAGGATATCCAATTCGGAGTAACCCAAAGACTTCAAGAGAAAATTGCCGCCTGGGGCGACTCATAAATTCACGCCATAAACACAATTCTGCCAATTGGCAATCATTAAATCCAAAAGTTTGCTCTTTGAGTGGGGGCAATAGAAATTCTTTAAAGCTGGTGGTGGTCAGCAAACGATTGATCGCATCATTCCATGAAAGCCTTCCCGGTGCTGGCGATTGTAATTGATCTAACGCTTGTTGTTTTTCTGTGATTATATTTTGAATGGCATCACTATTTGATTTTAGATTTTTTAACGCATGAATCTCATCTTTAATTTTAGCAGTATTATCATCGTCTGGTTTTTCGATTCGCGCATGAACGCTGTGATACAAAACACTGCGAACAAAATTACGTTCGGTTTCCAATTGAAGTTTGGTTGAAAATCGAGCGGTTCCCTGCCTGCTGTCAGTAAAACTTAAAATGCGACGCCCTTGATGGGGTAAGTCATTGATCGCATTGTTAAAAGCAGGCATTTGATTCAATATAATGGGGATAGCGGTTTGAAGTAAAAAAGGCGCGCCAATACGAATGGGCGTAAATAAATAGCTGTTTTGTTCTTTGGTATTGCAGCAAATACAGGTCAATCGTTCATTCCCATCAGGAACCATCAGGCATATTTCAATACCATTGTTAGAATCCATCTGCCCATCTTCCAATAACCTGGTTTTCATTCCAAAGGTATCATTGTCTGGAATCAAGAGCCGCCGATTGGCTTGTAATTCTTCAGAAGGTTCTTCATCATTCTGTTCAATATCAAGAGGCTCCAGTTCCTGCTGAAATTCATCCTCATCTTGATTATATGTATATGGCTTGAGTATCGCGTTTTTTCCTTTTTGCACTTCTGATGCAATCAGGCATGTCGCGCCACACACACTACATTGAACCACTTCAAAAACAGGACTTTTGCAGGAATCACAAATCAGTCGTCTCTCTAAAAAAATTTTGCCATAATCCCAGTCTCCATTTGACAGTGGTGTTCCCTGAATGCCACGACATTTTTTATTGGCACATGCCCATATACCACTGATGGCACGTTGAAAAATATGTCCGCGAAGGGGCATAAAGGATTCTTTATTCGGGTGGATCCCCTGAGTACACAGATCGAGCCATTGAAGTGATAAATGGATACTTTTTTTGCTGGTATCATGAAACAATTGTCTGGATATGTCTGACAAAGGCATTGTATTTTTCATGAGTTTTTTTCTGATATTTCGCAATGGCGCAAAGGTACAAAGATTATCATATAACTGGTCTGGAGATAGTTCTTTTAAGTGATCTGGAGGGGATAATTTTTTTTGTGATTGATGTTTTTCAGGCATCTTAAGTTCTGGTGTTTCCCGATAGCCATTGATCACTGAGATTCGATCAGGATGAACACCTGCAATATCAGCCAGAAAATCGCGAAGCACATTTGGATTATTCTCTGCATTGGCAATGGTTGCCGATGTTGCCACAAAATGAACCTGATCCATATCACAATCAAATGCATGCAAAACACGTCGAATCAATAAAGTTAGATCCGCTGCTTGAGAACCTATATAGTTATGTGCCTCATCAATAACAATCCAGCGAAGTTTCCCCTGTGATTGTTCAATAATGGGACGATCTTCATTTCTCACCAGCATATATTCCAACATGGTCGAATTGGTCACCAAAATGGGGGGAGGTGTTGCGCGAAGGTTTTTTCTATCCAGAATTTCACTTTTATGATCTGTTTTTTTGGATTCTTTGGGCGTATCACCATTATACAAACAAAAGCGAATCTTACCTTCAAATGGTTCTGACCATGCCAGCAGACGATCACGCTGGCTTTTAATCAAGGCATTCAGCGGGTATAAGAATAAAGCGCGTGTTCCCACTAATGGCCCTGCTTTTTTAGATTCGTTGGCCAGGTCATTTAAAATTGGCACTAAAAAGCATTCTGTTTTTCCAGAACCTGTGCCGCTGCTGACAAGAACTGAGCGTGAAGGTTGTTTTTGAATCAATTGTTTCCAGGATTTCAGTTGATGTTTGTAGGGATATCTTTGTTCAGGAAAAGCATAATCATCTTTTAAGTCTTTCAAGGGAGAAGACATGGCGTTGACAAGATCGGGATGTAATAGTTTTCCGGAAAGCGAACCAAATGTGTGTTTTGATGTTTGCCAGTTAAATGTGGATTCAAAAATGATATCCGATAAAAAAGCATTTTCACTGCCAGGTGTTCCTTCCCACAAGGACCGAAGGTGTTCGCGTAAGGAATCACTCCTGAAACTACGTACACCCAATGCGGCGCGGGTCGCGCCTGAAATAAGTCTATTTGTAATTGATGCATAAAAACGATTCATTGATACCGCCTTTCAATTGTTGGCTGAGTCCAAGACATAGTGCTCCGCCATATGCCTGAGCAAACCATTCTTTGTCAAAATGACGTAATTTTTTGATTTCAAATAATAATTTTTGTTCATATGGTTTCCCATGAAGGCAAATATAAGCTGCCACAAATGGCGCACATCGAATGGGGCGTAATTGATCTCCCATATGTAAATACCGATGCTGAGATGGAAAATCGGAATGTTCTGTCCATTTAAGCACTTCAGGGCCTTCAGGATAAAACTCATGCGCACCATAACGTCCTTGAAACTGTAATTCATGCTGATGTATCGTGTTTTCAATAATATCTGGTTGATGCTGCGCAATCATCAGTTCACTGTTTTTCAAAGGTTTGTCAGGAAAAACTGTTAAGCCGAGCCAGTCACATATGGGTCGAAATATAGGCTGACGAATGATAAGGCGATTTTGAAAACTCTCAAAACAAGAAAATAATAATTCTCCATCAGGATCAATGCTTTCAAGACTTTTTTTAATGGATAGAATATGAGATTGAAAGGCATTAAACCAGGCAATTGCAGGAACTAAATACCATGAAAAAGGAAACTGATATGATAAGGACCAGACCGCTTCAAATTCATCATCACTACTTTTTAAAAGTGCCATAACCATAGCTTCCGGGGATTGAATCATGCAGGAAAACACATCCAGCGCACTTGCCGGATAAGGTTCAACAAGTTTCAAAAAGTTAAAGATATGCTGCCATTCTTCATGGTTTGGATCACTGGCAAGATCATTAATCCATTGGGTCTGATACTTTAAACGTTCATTTTTGTATGAAGTTCGAATGGCCTGCTCAATTTGTGTGCTGCATTGTTCAATATGTCCTGGAATTGATACCAGAATAGGACGAAATCGTGCCAGATTGTTGAGTTCACCCAATACCCAATAAGGACCCGGCATTAACTGTTCTGGAATTTCCCAGCTATTGTCTGATAGCCGCTGAAGTTCTATTGGTGGTGCTTCTGGATTCCATAACTGGATCATCCGAACGACGATTTGTTGTTTCATTTCTGGATTTAAAAGATGCATGCAATCTTTATGAATTGAAATGGCTGTTTTTTCTGAAACTCTTTCAAACCATAAGTCAAATGATCCCACTTCTATGCTGGCCAGTTGCTGTTCATTTTGTACAATAAAAATTTCAGCAATACTATCCATATCGCCTGTGAGGGAAATCAGTGATTTTATTTTTTCCTGAATGCGATGCAAATAAAAAATATGTCTGTTCGCTGCTTCCTGGCAAAAAGGGGCATCGAATTCAAAATCATGAAAATAGCGATAATTCATTTTTTTGTAAAAAGTTTTTTCCGCTCTGGTTTTTATTTTGACTCGAATAAAAAACTTTTCATGAATACGACTCGCTTGCGCAATGGCCTTGATCATAGATAATCTTGAAAGTGCAATGCGATCATGGTGTTTCAATGTTTTTTCCACATCAATAAACGCACCGCCGGCACATGGAAAAGGAAGACTCAGATCCATATATTGAAGATCCGGCCACTCCAGCCTCACCAGAAAATCGGTTTTCAATTGACTGGAATCTGCCATACAATGGATTTCAACAGTGTCATCAGATTGCCTGTAACAATGACATCGGGTATCAATGCTGCAAATCTCAATTGATGCCAGCCCTTTGACAGCAAGAATACCCGGCCGATCATTTTGTCCGGTCTGAATGATTTCAATTTGCATGTTTTCCGGCACAACACGTATTTTTCGTAAAAGAACCTGATAGCCATCAGCGTTCATATATCTTATCCAAACAATGCCTGAGCAGTTTGTATGATCAGTATTCCAATTTAGATTGCCTTTACCAAAAGGAGACCATTCTAAACCAGTCGTGTTTACTTTTTCACGAATGCTGTTTGTATCAATTTGATGCAAATCAGGCATTCCCTGATAAGGTGGATCTTGATCTGTTGTGCCGCTGAGTTTTTTTCCCTGAATGATATATCGGTTACTATCCAAAGAAGAATCTGAACAAATCATACATTTACCCAGCGCATCATGATGCCATTCGCATGTGCCCAATATTTGATAAATATAGCGTTGAATGCTATCAATACATCCCAAATGATCAATTACATTATCATTGCCTGACCATTTCCCTCCCTGAGGGGCAGCTATTGTTAACAGATCGCTGCTGGAATGAATGGAACCTTCACCCAAAAAAGCCAATTGATTGTTATGCTCTTTAAAAATCCAGGGTAAATCCCCTAATTCAGGGCCAATGACTTTCAGTTCAGTTTCAAAGGTTTCATCAGTGATAAACAGGCGGACATTCTCAAGTATGTATTGGTTTGATAATATAATACTTTGATAATGCTTGTGATGACGATTTAATAATTCGCAGCGAAACAACTGGTCTTTATTTTCAAGGTGCATATAGGTTATCAATGCAAGGGATTCAATGCCGCATGATGATTCAATCATTAAACGCATGCGGTAAGGAAGTTTGTCCTTTTTCAACCATTGTTTGAGAACTGATCCTGAGATGGTTGTTGAGAAATTCAAGTGTTTTTCAACACGCCATTGATGATCGTGTTGAACCAGAAAAAGTTGCCATTGCAGTTGTTTTGGCGTTGAAATTGACAGGTTTTTGGCATTAATCACAAGGTCATTTAACAAAAGCGAAATAGTTTTATTTTCCAATGAAAGAGGAAGTGTATCACGCCAGTCGGGATTGTATGTGTCCAAGGCAGCAATAGGGTCATCTGCGTCTCGAACTTTTTCCTGAAGCTGGACAATTTGTGAAACCAGATTGCCGCTGAGTTTGTATACAACATCATTACAAAGGGATTTGGGCAATAAATTGAACGATAATGTTTGGGCAATTTTGGTGATGTCACAATCAGGCAAATGACGCTTATAATGATATTGTTCAAGTAAGTTTTTAAAAAAGCGGTTTAGTTTTGCATTTTCTTTTTGAAGTAATAAAAGCGGAAGCCCTCCCTCGCAGGCAATGGTAACCAGGTATAATTGTTTTCCATTATCGGTTAAAATGCTTCGATTCCAATACTGTAAACCGCTGGCAACCCATTTATAAATGGTTGGATAAGAAGGCGTTGTTTTGGAAATTTCAGAAAAAATAGTTTCCCATTTCCATGGGCCGCTCTCATGTTTTCGTCGCCATGTTTCTGCTGCATACAAGCAAAAGATACTGGGAAACATAGGATGTTTCTCTTGTACAGATAATTGATTCAGCATATCGGCTTTAATCTTTTGGTAAACTGTATCTGTGCATTTATATGCGTATAAAGGGCGGCCATCGATCTCACGAATGAAATTCATGATAATCTCCTTTATTAATTATCATATTGTAACATAAATATAATTGATCGCAATATATTTTTTTTAATGATTATAATCGACAGACACCTCGAAAATATCGCTTTTTCAGACATCTCAAATTATCAATTTAAAAAATTTTTTTTGTATTTTTTTGTATTATTTTTTTTAGTGTCAGAAATTCATAAATTTTGTGTCTATATAAAATAAATAGAAGAGTTATTTTAAACGCAGGTTTTAAGATTTGACTTAGGAACGTTCGAAAAATAACTTTCCCTTTTTCAGCGTAATCCTGGTTCAAAAAACGAAATGCGCATTTTGAAATGGGGAACTTATTTTTCAAGATTTCCTTAGACGATAAAAAGGACAAAATCATGACAAATTTATTTTCTGACCAATACATCAATTTTAATCTCATCCACGAAAATCATAAAAGTCGTATATTCAGAACTATTTGTCGGGAAAACAGTCAATCTACCATTATTAAATCACTGAATCTAAAACATCCTTCTGAAAAAGATATTCACCTTTTTTCAAATGGATACCATATGATCAAGCAAATAAATAACCCCTATCTTATCAACGTGCATGACCTGAAATTAGGTTATAAACAAGCCGCGTTTGTCATGGAAGATATTGGCGGTAGTTCCCTTGATAAAGTTCTTGTCAGCCGCAGCTTAAGCATTGAGGAGATTTTTAATATTGCCATTCTTTTGATTGACAACCTGAAACATATCCACGACGCCGGATTTGTTCATATGGATATTAATCCATCCAATGTGATATGGAACTCGGAAACAGGCATTGTAAAAATTATTGATTTTGAAATAGCTGCCTCACAAATGGAAAACAGAAACTATTACCAGACACCAGAAGAAATTAATGGCTCAGTGGCTTATATCTCACCTGAGCAGACAGGACGATTAAATATTCCGGTTGATTACAGAAGTGATTATTATTCTCTGGGTGCATCGCTTTACGAATTATTGACACATTCAAAACCTTTTGTTTCAGATGATTATCAAGATATCATATACTGCCATATAGCAAAAGCCCCTCAAAATCCAACAGAACTGAATCCAGACATTCACCAGGTACTTTCTGACATTGTTCTGAAACTAATGGCGAAAATGCCGGAAGATCGGTATCAAAGTCATGCCGGTCTAAAATATGACCTGGTTAAATGTCAAAAAGAGTTTCATCTGTATGAAAAAATTCGTCATTTTTCAATCGGAGCAAAGGATATCTCTGAAAAATTTATTCTTTCTAAAAAGTTGTATGGACGAAACAAAGAAATTGCAAGCATTAAAAAAATAATTCAAACATCTCAAAAAACAAAACGCCTGATATTGATTCATGGCGAAGAAGGTTCTGGCAAAACCAGTCTGATAAAAGAAATCAGTAAATTTGTGATTGAAACCAGACGTATTCATATTCGGGGAAACTGTAATAAAAAATTTCAATCGACGCCTTATTCTGTCTGGATATCTGCAATCAACAAACAGATTGACCAATGGTTAAGCCTGGGAAAACAGGCCATTGATAAGATAAAGTCGCTTCTGTTGTTGGAACTTGAGACCAATGGCAGCGTGATAACCAATCTTATCCCCAGGCTTGAATTGATCATAGGTCATCAAAAACAGCATTTTATTTCAGGCTATATTGAACATCATAATCTGTTTAATCATGTGTTTTGTAAACTTTTGAAAGCCATTTCTCAAGAAAAAGAGATGATCATTCTCTTTGATGATATCCAATGGATGGATCCTGCGTCGGTAAAACTATTGATGACCATTTTACAGCATAAGCATTTAAAGTGCACGATACTATTATCCAGCACAAACAATCAATTTTATCAAAAATTTTTGAACCTGACAGCATCTGGAAATCTACCAGATATGCCTTTGCATCAGATACCAATTAAAAATATTTCAGCACAAGATATATTTGTTCTGTTATTCAACTCATTCCATTTCTCAACTCAAGATTGTAAACAATTCAGCAATCTATTACATTTAAAAACCGGCGGAAATGTATCATTTGTGCATCAGATGCTCGTTACATTCTATTCAGAAAAACTCATCTGGTTTGACAAGACGTCATCACAATGGCGGATCAATTTCAAAAAAATAAGACAATATGAAATTGCAGATAATCTTGTTGACCTGAGTCTCAACCGGTATCAACAGTTATCCATTGAATCCCGAAATATTCTGGAAAAAGCATCCTGCATTGGGTGTAAAGTGGATAAAAAAATACTGGCACATCTGATTAAACTGTCAGAATCAGCACTGAATAAAATGCTTGTTGATGCAGTGAATAAAGGGATTATTATCTCAGAAAATTTAGTGTTGTTTTTTTCTCATCATCGTATCCAGAAATCTTTATATAACTTGCTTCCTGATGAAAAACGTTATTTGATTCACAAAAGTATTGCCCTGTTCATGTATAACAATTTTAAAGAAAATGAAGATAAAAATTGTCTGTTTGAAATTTTATTTCATTATGATAAGGCCTTTCCAGTTCTTCAGGAGGAAGAAATCCTTCTACTGATCAACTTAAACAAAGATGCCGGTGTACATGCAATCAATAAGGGGGCATTTGATACAGCGGAGAAATATTTATCAAAGGCTATATCCATTGCAAGTGACATTTCATATGATCTTCACAGTCATCTCAAGGAAATAATATACGAAAACCGGGCAAAGGCATACACCATGCTCAAAGAATTCAAAAAAGCAGAACAGGATGTTGATCAATTGCTTTCAGATGTCACATGTTTAACAAAGAAAGGTCGATTCTGCGAATTGGCTTTAAAAATTTATACCATGAGCGATCAGTTTGAGAAAGGACTGCATTTTGGTTTGAATTATCTTAGAAAGGCCGGGCTTGATATTCCTGAAAAATTAACTTTACATTATGAAAAACAACTGATTAAAGAAACAAATGAATATTTGGAAAAAGATATTGAAAACCTGCTGTCCACACTCCCCTGGATGACTGATGAAACCATGCAATATGCAGCCATAATACTTTGCCGATTAATGCCTTTTTTTTACTATTCAAAGCCAGATTTAATAGCCATTCCACCCTGTTTGAGCATTCTTTTATATCGAAAATATGGCCAATTTATAACCACCCCTGCATCTTTAACAACATATGCAGCGACATTATGTCATCCAAAAATCCAACACTATTCACTTGGATTTCATTTGGCTGAAACAGCCGAAAATTTATGTCATCAAACAAAGAATCAACAACTATTGCCCTATATCCTTAAGGTTCGTTATGGTTTTATTTCCTGCTGGCAAAAAACGCATTATCATTGCATGGAAAAAATTAGCCAAGGCTTTCGTGCGGGCCTGGATATTGGTGACAATGAAATGGCCGCTTATTGTCGATAAATGCCCGGATCAAATGAAGCTTCCTTTTGCACTTTGGACACGTAAAGCCGTTCAGCAATTCATAAAAGAGACTTATAAAATCTGTATACCCATCAGGACAGTCGGAGAATATCTGAAACGCTGGGGATTCACACCTCAAAAACCTTTAAAGAAATCCTATAAACAAAATCCGAAAGCCGTGGACAAATGGCTCAAGGAAGAATACCCCG
>PEAL01000310.1 GCA_002753725.1 Deltaproteobacteria bacterium | reverse complement strand
GCTGAAACTCAGGAATTTACAGTTTTTAGTCTGTCAGAATCCTTTGAATTCAGAATATTTGGTGGCGTTACAGTTGAAGGAATGAAACTTGATGGCAGCCCATTGGATGATATAGATAATGATGGCGATCCTGACAAACTGATCTCATTAACTGGAGATGTAACACTCACCCTGGAAAATGAGCGTGATAATGAAGGCGATAGTGTTGCAGCAAGCCTCGCACTTGATATTAGTGCAACACTAAAAGTATACTATCTGGGCAATATTGGTTCTGCTGCTGGCAGATTTATTCTCGCTGCAGGTGATACAGATGGCGCCAACAACTCCCTTTTTGGTCCTATCAGTATGTGGGGCGTTTTAAAAGCTGAAACCAATCTGGATTTCTTAAAAAATTACACTATTGAAGCTGAACTGGAAGGGTATTTTAAACTCAATTCCACCGGAGATGAGAAACTGGAAAAAATTCGATTGGAAGGCATCAAAGGCAATAATCTCTTTACCACTGGTAACAATGGTATTTCCAATGAATTGCCAGCATTAATGGAAACATCAAAAGAAATTCCTGATGCCCTTCGTCAGGCATTTGTTGATAATGGTATTGTCCTGTCAGACGATTTAAATGTTCTTTGTGTTGTTGATGGCAAATCCTGGAAAATCTATGAAAGACAAGGTTTTGAAACCCTGCAATATTTTGTGGATTTAACTGATAATGGCAAAATTTCTGTTTACAGTGAATATCAAACCTTTGAATTGAAACCTTCTTCACTGGGTTTTGGAGCTTCTGGATTATTAGATATTGATTCAAAGGTTCAGTTGGAAGGTGCTTTTAGTTTTGAAATTGGTGCGACCCAGATCGAGCTGACTGCTAACGCACAGATGGAATTACTGGGGAGTATCGTTGTGGCTTCGGGTCTGTTAAGAATCAATGACGAAGGAGTTTTGGGCAATTTACAAATAGGCTTTGGAGTTGGCACTGGCTCTTTGGGAAGCAGTTTGTTCACAATGTCTGGAACACTACAAATGGAATTTAACTTAACAGCTAGTGGTCAGACCATTCAAACCCTTGATGTTTCCAAATATGGAGAAGTCATAGGATTAAAAGAAGGATATATTGATCCCTGGACCATTCGAATGGCCTTTGGCGGCAAGCTGGTCCTTTTCGACCACCTGGAGTTAAAAGGAATGATGGAAATGGTCTTAACTCCTGAGGGCTTTGAAATTGATATGGCTATGGTACTTGATTTATCTGATCTTGGTGAATTATCACTGGAAGCCCAGGCTGCCATTTTATACACAGATGATGAACCTGTGTTTGCGTTTCGTGCTGAAGCCAATGCCATGTTAGGGATTCCATTGGTGTCAATTCAGGCAAATGCCATAATTGAAATCAATACTGGCAGCCAGGTCTATGCCGGCGTTAATCCCAATACCTATCGTGTTGCACTTGATGGCTACCTTAAGATTCTTGCTTTTGATATAGAGTTTAAAGGTGAAATCTCCTGGATAGAAGATGTGCTGGAATTAAGCGTCGATCATGCAAGATTGAGTTTCTTTGATTTTGTCAATATTGATATCAGCGGATATATCAGGTCTGATGGTCAATTCAACATTCAAGGTAATATTGATATATTTATTGATCTGGGATGGCCCGAAATCAGAGGCGGCATGGCCCTTGAACTGAGTAATAATAGTTTTATGGCAAGAGTATATGGATCAGTTGAGTTTAATATTGGGCTAACCATATGGGTACCATTTAAAGGCACGACTACCATATCAAAACGTTTTACACTTGCCGATTTTGAAGCAGAAATAAGCATAAATGAATACTATGCCTATCTTTATGGAGAAGCTACTGTCGCGGGGTTTACAGCCAGGGGAAGCAAAACATTTACATGGGATAAGCCTTCGCCAATTGTGCAGTCAGGGCCAATCGTTCTTGATATTGATGATCTCAAAGATGAATTGAGAGACGATTATATTGAAGTTGATACTCCAACCTATATTTTTACTGCTGATGAAAATGATAAGACTGGCAAAACAATCATTGTCAGCTCAGTAAACTATTCCAGAAAATTTACCAATGTGGATAAAATTGTTTTTAGAGGAAGCGATGAAGACGAATTTGTCTATGTTGGTCCAAATGTTAATGCTGTACTTGAATTTGATGGCGGCGGCGGTAACGATGCGTTCATGATAGAAAACGCTTTACCCGGTAGTATTATTAAAGGTGGCAGCGGTGATGACAAGATTGATACCACTTTGATCGCTTCAAATGAGGAAAATACCGAAAATTTCATAACGTATTATCTGGGCGAAGGCAATAACGAGTTATTGGGAAACAGTAGAAATGAAACTGTATACACCACCGGTGGAACCGGACAGATCAGTACTTCTCAGGGCGATGATGTGATTTATAGTGAAGATGGCGAATATACAAACTATACTGGTGAAGGCGATGATACATTTTATATTTCAGGTGGCAAACATACTTTTTATGCTGGAGAAGGCGATGATATATTCAATATTTCAGGTGGAGTATCAGATTCATATGGTGGAGATGGCTTTGACTCCGGAATTTTTGATGTAACATCCACCAATCCTTTTGTGATGGATGATTTTCAACTATCTTATGATACCACTGAGTTTAACTTTAATCTGGATGACAACCTGGAAAACACCCTTGAATATCTGAAAATCACCGATCATGCTGAAGAAACAGTTATTCAAAGCAATAATAGCAGTTATGCATGGGGGTCACAAGACCTGGATATCATATCTGATGGCATAATCAATGTTACAGATGCTGAATTCAATATTCCGGATGGTCAGCTAACGTTGATTTCTGAAGGTATCAATGGCACAATTAATACTGATGTCACTACTTTGACAGTCGTAAATACAGCTACTGATGAATTTGCTGATATCATTGTTCGGGAAGATGATGATCTGGAAATTGCTGCCAATTATGTTGAAGATGGCGGATTAAATACAGAAAATGGGGCAATTGATTTACAACTGCTGGCAAAAAATTCACTCCTGACCCACCGCTCAGGCATTATTTCAACAGGGGAGCGCGGCGGCCAGATAAAAATAGCTGCCGATGATATTAATTTCAGAGCAGGCACGTCCACCATTTCAGGAACCGGAGATTTTATTCTCACCGGCACAACAAATGGTTTAACATATAAAATTGGTGCCCAAAACCCAGATGGAATTGATGGTTCTGATGCGGGGCCGGATGGGGCACTTGATTTATCTATGCAGGATATTGATGCACTTTCAGATAGTTTTACTCAATTCAGTTTTGGGATGGACGATCCTGAATCTGTGATGATTATTGGTGATTTAAAAGATAAATTATTTGAAAATTTTACAAAGATTGTTGTTGATGAAGATGGCGTTCCAATTTTATCAGAATCCGAAGAAGTGCAGACCTATACAGAAGAAACATTGATTCAGGCACATTTAAGAGATCATACTGTTTTTTCTGCTGGAAATCTGACCATTGCCGGTAATATCAATTCCTTTGAGTTACTCACAATCAACGCTTATCTGCTGACAGTTGACAAAAAGAATATCAGTGATCCATCAGGAGATCCGGATTCCGGAATCACTGCCAGAGAAGTTGTTTTCAACGTTGCTGAACAAATGACTGTTTCCGGATGGATTGTAGCAGATGACCTTATTGAGATTAATGCTGATGGCTTTCTCCACACAGGACAAATGACTCTTCTGGCAGATCATTCAAGAATCAATATTACGACATCTAAGGAACTTTCTATCAAAGGTGAAATCACTCATGACGTTATTGACACAGATATTTTTCTTAAATCTGATGAAAACGTTTATTGGGGCATAGATGCTGATATCAATATTTCCGGCAGCAATGAAAATGAATACGACCAGATCATTGTTGATGGCACATTAACAATCGATTCTAACAGTTTAAATATCAACCTGGTAAATAACTTTATACCTGAAGCTGGAATGATATTTGACATTATTTCCTATGGCAGCATTCAGGACAAATTTGATACAGGCCACAATTTATGGGGATTTGGTGATGGCCTTGTGTATTTAGAACCCGCACAAAAGGAAAATAAAATTGCCTTAACCACCACCCCTTTACATGGCGGCGGTGATTTTATGCCACAGCTTTACAACCTTGAAATTGACAAATTTGGCATGTTTATCACCCAATATTTTGCTGATGATCCCATAGATTTAAATGGTGATTTTGTTCTGGACAATGGCATCGGTATCAGCGGCGGATTTCATCTGGAAAAAGTTACGCAAGATTATCTTAAATTAAGCATTGAAAATAATCAGGCCTTTTTAGGTGCAGGTGATAATGGGCTTCAAATGGATGGACTTACTGGTGGAGCCATTATTACCAGACCAGGTGTGGCTTCTTATATTGAAGGCAGCGCAGAATTAATCGGTCTGGATGAATTAACGCTGTCAGGCCGGGAAATGGTGCTTGAGCTGAATTCAACCGGTGAATCAATTGATGATGTTATCCCCTATGGTACAGAAGGCAACGAAATTGTCATTCAATATGATGATCCCATTGAAAAACTCAGTGTCACTGGTGATATGGAGGGCGATGTTATCGGCTTTGTTATGATTTCCGGTTTTTTTGGTTTTGAAAAACGCGGCGATGATTGGGATGATCCATTGTGGGGCATATCAGGCAATGTAAAATCCGGACTTGAAGCTGGCGAAGAGTTTTTTGTTGGCGTAAAAAATGGAAAACTCGGCCTTGCCATGTATGCAGATGACAGACTGTCAGTTTACGCTCAGGGGAATTTACAACTGGAAGTTGAAGATTATTATAATCGATCTGATTCACGCGTAACAATTCAGTATAACAATGCAGATGAGGATTATTTTGAAACCATTACCATTGCAGATACCAGCATTGAAATGAATGTTTTGGCTAATGGTGTCAGCGTATCAGCAGAAGATGTTGATCTGAATATTGCCGATTTTGTCCGAATCCAGGGTGATTTTGGCTTTATGAAAGCCGGCAATGATATTCGTGCGGCAGCAGTAGATGCCACTGCAATTTTATCGGCTGGCGATGTCAGAGTTGGCGTTGCTGATGGCAACCTGGGAATGTATCTCAATGAAGATGGCACCAGAGCCCTGGAAGTCAATGGAACACCGGTTGTTGATTTAGGACTTAATATTAATCCTGTATCAGTGGGTAATATTACTGTCAGGTGGAATGAAACCGGAATGAATTTAACCGGAGAAACACTAAAAATTGGCGAAGTGGCTTACACTTTCACTTATTTGCCAGCATCCACTGATTTAAAAGAAGTTGTTGTTGAAGATCTGGAACTAAACATTTCTGAATTTGTACATCTCAAAGGAAGTGTGAGTTTTCAACAATCTTCACAAACAGTTGTATTAGCAGATGGCACATCAGTTGACACTGATTTTATCAGCTTTGGATTGTCTGATGTAGATGTTTTTGCTGGTATTAATTATAAAGCTGATGCTGCCACTGGCTTTAATCTGGATAGTGCTAACCTGGCAGTTGCCCTTTTTGCTCCCAAAGAAACTGAAACTCAAATGACTGACATGTCATGGACTGCTGTTTACGCCAATACCAAGAGTATAGGCCCCATTGGTCTTCCGGAAGATATGTCCATTTCAGCAAACAATTTCAATATTATGATCAACACAGTGGATGGCCCGCTGGGCAGCAATGATACAGTCATCGACTTTGCACATCCGGATGTTGATATCAGTGTAGCGGTAACTGGTGCTGAACGTCTTGTTTTTGATATTCCGGGTATTAAAGGGAAAATGCTTCAGGTTTATGGCGAGATGGATATTGTCATTCAGGATTATTTCATGATTCAGGGTGGAATTGGATTTGAAACAGCCGCATATGAAGTCACATTGGATACTGGTGAAACAGTTCAAACACAAAGTTTACTATTTGGAAGTGATGATCTGACCATTTTTGCAGGCTATAATGGCCCTGGAGAAAATGAAGGCGCCATTGGCCTGACATTAGAAAATGCCAACATTGCCCTGGCATTACTAAAACCTGTTAGTACCGATGATAACCGAAGCTGGCTCAGTTTTACCACTCGAACCCAACGCGCAGCATTTGTTGGCATTCCTGGCTTACAAACCCTGGATAAAGCAGTGGGTGATTTTGGGATTGATCTCAATCTTGGGCTGCAGGATGCTATGGATGTCAGTGTTGCCCATTTAGCAGATAATCCATTATTGGTTCCTACAGGTGGTGACTTTGTTCCCCTTTCATATGATGGCTCCGATGGTCAGTTGATCAGGATTGAAGGTAAACTGGCACTGTCTGTTTCAGACTTTGTATTTATGGAAGGTTTCTTTGGATTTGAGTCATCATCAGAAACAGTTAATTTAAATGATGGCACCAGTGCCGGTGGCACTGATCGGTATACACCTG
>PEAL01000309.1 GCA_002753725.1 Deltaproteobacteria bacterium | reverse complement strand
TTTATCCAGTTCGTTTTCTGCTTTTTTCTTGAATTTATCCAGTTCGTTCTTTGCTTTTTGTTTGACTTCATCCACCACGCGATCTTTAATGTCTTTCAAGGCTTGAGAAACAATATTATTCATTGCCGGCAACTTGGGATGACGTAATTTGACAGCGGGTTTGTCCACAGGACCGGACACGGCAAAGATCAGATGAATTCTTCCATCTGTTGACACCAGAGAATCAATGATATTTTGTGATATTTTGTCTGCCGAAACATATCGACTAGCACGTTGATCGATTTGCTTTGCAATAAATGATCGGATGGCAGTTTCGATTTTTTCCTGTTCTTTGGGATTCAAAAGAACATCAACAGCCAGATCAATCGCCTTTTTCTGAATCATATACTTGCCATCAGTATTGACGAGCAAATTGTCCATGCGAAAAGCGCCTTCATTGAATTGAACCTCATGTTGATTGACATTCAATTGAACCACACCGTTTTCCATCGCAAATCTTCTTTTAAAATATCCAGGGCTTTGATTTCATAATTCATCAATATGGATCGGATCGATTCATAAAGCTGTAGGCCGGAAATAACCCCGGATGGTGACCCTGTTTTGATGATTGCCTGAGGATCCAGCAAACGGCTGATGATATTAAAGGGTTGAATGGCAGCTTCCAAAAGAACATCAACATCAAATGTTTTGGTCCAACCACTTTTAAGTTCTCCCTCGCTTTTGATATTCATGCTGATATCTACTTTAATGATATTTTCTTTTTCCAGATTTTTGGGATTGATATTGGCATCATGAAGAAGGAGCTTCATTTTATTCAAATGAATTGCCTGATGATATTTTTCATCCAAAAATTGAATATGCGCATTTTCAATACCGATTTTTCCAATGAGAATATGGAAAGGTAAATCATCAGCCGAAAAAACCTTTGATTCTGCTTTGTCCTCTTTTTTGGGTTCGGAGTTTTTTGCGATTTTTTTATCTGGTTGTGGTGGTTGTGCAGGTGTTGTTTTGGGGGGTGCTGTTTTTTTCTTTTCAGGCGGTTCTACCAGGTCGGAAAAATTAAATGTTCCATTTGGGTGTCGAATGATCTTGATATGGGGTTCTTTAACCAACAGCTCAGACAGCTCAATTTGTCCATCCAGAAGCGGCATTAATTTCAGCATACATTGCATGGCTTTGATATCTACAAACCGATCTTTTTCAGCAATGATGTTCGTTTCATTTGCCTTACTTGTATCTGTCAATCGTTGATTTGCGATGACCAGATCTTTGATCACTATTTCAGGTGCTGTTGAAAATATGTTCAAGGCCAATTGATTAATTTCAACATCCCGATGCACAACCTTCTCAAGTTGGGATTCCATCATATCTTTTGCAAACCAATGCACAAAGACATAGCATCCTGTGCCAATCAGTATGACTGAAAGAAAAGTCAGTATGACACACCATTTTAATATTTTTTTTATCATGATCACTCCTTATTTTTACGTGTTGGTAAATTATTCAAATGTGACTATCGAGTATATCTATCCTTTAAAACATCAAAGAGAAATGTTCAAGATTTATATCAAACTTGTCTGTCATAGTCATAACGTATCAGTGAGATCTATTTGTTTTGATAGGCAGTTCATGACTTGAATGCTTACGTGGGCACATTCCCAAAAAGTCGGAGATTTTTTTTCTTACAGACCTCGGAACACGAAATTTAAATCCTGCTCTGAATCTAAGAATGGGAAATGGGGGAAAAGGTGGGGGAAATGGGGTCACATCTTGATTATTACACTTAATTTATCTGTTAAATCAAAATCTAAAACAAATCTCATTAAGTGCAATAATCAATATGTGACCCCATTCCCCCAACTGTAAATTTATTTTTTTTGAAATTTAATATTGGCACAAAATTTGCCTAAAAAAATAACAAAGAAAGGAGGAAAAAAATGAACTTTTTACGTTTTTCAAGGAACTTTAGCGTTTCCATGATTTTTTTAGTATTTTTTTGTATTTCAGGATGGTGCTCTACAAATTGTAGCATCGAATACCCTCAAGAAGGTCAGGAGTTTTACGATACAATTCCTGAAACTTACTCAATTATCTGTGATAATAGTAATGAAAAGAAGAATATCATGCTTAATGGTGTGGTGGTTAGAGAATATTTTCAAGCCAATAACAATAAGTTTACATCTGATGGCCAGAAATTAAGTGCTTTTCTTAAACAAGGAACCAACTTTTTTTCTGTTGAGCCGGATACAGGGCCCACAGTGACATTTCATGTTGATAATGAGGGACCGCAAGTAAAGATCACAAAGGTGGAAGGGGAGAATCCATTGTTCATAAGTGGTGAACTCAAGGATCCTGCTGGCATTAATAGCCTTTCTGTAAATGGTGTATATGCGGTTATTGATCGAGATGATTCTTTTACAGTTTCAGTTTCAAAAGCTGATAAGTTTCGTTTTGTCGCCTACGATACTGATGAACGTAAATCAGTAACAACATATTCAGATCGAGATACAATTGTAAATGATATTGTTCGGTTGCGCGTTCATGAAACAGCTATCCATGATATGCTTCCCGTCTTACAGGGACTTATAGAAGATCTTGATTTTAATGCAGCTTTGAGACATTTGCGTATGGATACATTTTTTAAGTCTGCTCCAATCGAGCTTCCCAAAGTTGTAATTATCCCTAGAAGATGCCACACGTTTTGGTATTGGTGGTGGGGGTGGAAGTCGTGGACCTGGTGTTCAAATGAAGTTGCCATGGGGCCTTTGCATATTCCAGATTTCCTTAATCTAAAGATTGATATTGCTAATTTTGATATAGACGAGGTAATAATAACTCAAATGGACCTTGCTTCTGGACATAGCCAATCATTTGGGCGCTGGGAACGTTGGGAAGGTTTATCCGTGCATGCTATCATAAAAAATGTCACCGTCGGATTCAACATTGATTCAGATGTGCTCGGTTTAAGTCATCATGTCAGGAAAATTCTTGAATTCTTAAGACTGGATAGGCATCTCGATGCACTCGATGGTAGATTTACAGCAAAATATACCATCGATAGACTGAGAATTAAAGGAGATATAGGGCTTACAGCAAATAATGGTAAGATAGATTCAAAAATTGTAGATATCAAGGCTCTTGATATCAAGGCCTTTGATTTCGTGAATTTCAATTCAGATTCTCGTTTGAAAATTAATTTACCGCATGAATTCAACCTTTTTGGTTTAGGATTGGCCCAAAAAGTTACTGACAGTATTACACATGGAATTAATGATGCAAAATCTGATATAAATAGAGTATTTTTGGGGAAAATAGGGCCTATGTTAGTTAATCCTGTTATTGATACATTGGTAAAGAAAATTCAGCTGCACACAGCGATTGGATTAACTAACGGGGCTCAACTGAGTACACTGTTCGCCATACAGGAGATAAACATTGAAAACAATAGCGTAATGAAAGTTGCTTTAAACGGCCGTCTTGGAACTGAACAATCATCATTAAGTTTTCTTGATACTCAAATCGCCTATGATATAGGTACCCCGGATATTGAATGGGTTGATGACGGCTTCTTTCCGGGCCGGTATTCTATTCCCGCATCTTTAGGACCTTGCCCGAATTTTTCTCCCAAGGCGCTAGGATATTTACATACAGATAAGCCGGTACCAGATCCTCAAATGAAAGGAAATGAGGTTGCATTAACTGTTTCGGGAAACCTTATCAATCAGTCATTACTTGCCATGTACGAAGGCGGGTTATTTAACATGGTCTTTGCCTCAAATAGTGACACTATTTTGCATGCCGAAAGCAACGGTGACAGTAATTTTCATATCGACTCCAGATTGATTACAGTACCCAACAAGTTTACTATAGATATACTCGAAGAATTGCCACCATTTAAAGTGATCAATACACCGACTTCAACACCAGAGATAATATTCAAGGGTGGGGAAATTGTTATTCCTCATTTAATCATCAATAATTTTGAAGTGCTGGTTCAGGTGTTAGAAGATGATAAATGGAATGACATGATAAAGGCAATAATAAGTGCTATAATTCCAATTGCAATAGAAATGGTAGACAGTAACCTGTCTGTTCAATTGATATCACCTGATATTAAACTTGATATAGTCACCAACAAATTACATGAGGATATTCCCCTATCATTTGATTCAGATGAGTTCAGCAACAAATATTTCATCAATAAGCTGATCGAACAAGTGAATACAGGATTATCGGAGGTAAAACTACCACTTATGGATATGAAAGAGTTGGATATGAAGTTTGGCAGTGAAACCATTACTGTGGTGCCTCGTGAATTATTTGCGGTAGATCCGCATATAGGATTGACTGTTAATTTTGACTAATATCTGATCTCATTGTTTTCTATTAAATTGATAGATTCAGGGGATAATGTTTGATGATCATAAACTTCATTGGTCATGTGTTTTTGCCCTGGTTCTGGTGTGCGGGCCGGAACCAGGCTTTTTTTATAATATTATTATTAAATCCCTTTGGCATCTTTGTAAAGGATGCGCTTTCGGTCAAAAAAAAATATAGCTCCAGCGGGATACATTAGAGGAATAATATGCCCTTGAAATACGATTCTGTCGAAACCACTGAGAACACGGAGAAGAACATTAAAAAGGAATGTTTTGTAGCGCATCTACAAAACATTCCTTCATGCTAATTTCGGGTGGATGATCATTGGACTGTTTTCAGACTTTTGCCAAAAAAGATTTTCGATTTTATTTACAATCCTAAAAAACCGCATCCAGCAGAAAATATGTGTTGGTTATTTTCCAATCGACTGGTACTGGCGAATTATAAAAAGCAAAAAAGCCACTTTTAAAATCATAATTGATAGTATTATGTCCAATTCTCATAGAAATCCATTTGTTGAATGGTTGAATATAATAAAAATTATGTGACGTTCCTGCAGCATCTAAAGAATTTAAAGGATCTTCTGAGGCAAAATTAAGTCCAAACCAGTATCTTGAACTTTTAAAATACTCAGCACCAATTTTAGGTTGTTTTAATATGAATATAGGCAGGGTATATCTAAATCCACAATGAAATGCTTGCCCCTTACGAGGCGTTTTATTGGCATCATCCATTATACCAATAGTAAATAAAGGAACTTTAATATTCCCAATATTTTGAGCAAGATTGTCGTCTATAGTGCTTAAAGATGCCCCAAATCTACTTGGATGCCCTGAAGGCCTTGATCGATTGATTGCATATCCTGCAAAAAAATCAATGCCTGATTCAAAAAGGTTTTTTCCTTGATAATAAAGGGTGAATTTATAGAGGCTGCCAACAGAATCAGGAATTTTTTCTATTGGTTGTAATGGAATTAAAGATTCTTTTGATGTAATGGCTCCTGGAAATAGTTGAGTCCCTTCTGGAATAGCAATCATATAATTATCATAAAGATTTAAAGAACCAACATAACCTTTGGTATAATGTAACATGACTTGCGAGTTGTTATTAAATAATATGTCGAGGTCAGTTTCAAACTGAGCAGTGAATACATAAACTAATTTCAAATCATATCTGTTATTCCTATACATGAAGTCATTATTACCTTCATTTCGCCTGTAATACATAAATCGCAGTGCTGGTGTAGACATTGGAAGAATTTTTTTTAAGTTAATACTAAGTCCTATACCATCAGTAAGTGATTCATAGCTAATTGCAGGAAATGTTGATCGCCTAGACGTATCTTCTCTAAAATCTGTAGATAGACCATCCGTTGTAGGAAGTCTTCCAAAGGATAAAGCAAAAGGTAATAAATCAAATGAATCAACAAAAAAATCCACATAAGCTCTTTCCAGCCTTACTGATGTGTCTGTTCTTTCCCTTTCACCATAAAGGAATTGGAAAGGAGTCTTGTTATAATTCTGATCATTCCAATTACAAAAAACACCAATTCTTGAATTAAATTTTACATTTGAATAAAAATCAGTAGAAATGTTTAATCTAAAACGATTGCTTCCTAACATATGTACTTTTTCTTTATAATATTCAATGATTGGATCAAACATACTTTTCGAATCATGACCTTTAAATTCAAACCAATCACATCGCGTTCTTAATTCTGCGTAAAAATTCAGTCGATCCATATATGATTTTAACTCAACCTTTTTGACAATGTCATTTAATTCATCGATATCCTCTTGAATATTTTCTATATTGTTTTCAGAAAAATTTTTTTCTGTATGTATGTTGCGAATTTCATTTTTTAATCCATCAATTTCATCCAATAGCTGTTTGATTGTCTGTTGTGCATTTTCTAATTCCTGGTAAAAATTTTCTTCTTTATAATCATTAACTTGTCTTTTATTTTTATCTTGTACTTCTTGTATGCTTTTTTCTTCCTTTATTTTTAATGGGTCAGTGTTCTCATTTTTAGGTTTCAAAAGATCGGTTTCAGCAAAGCAGTCAAGGTTGTAAAAAATACAACAATTGATCAGT
>PEAL01000308.1 GCA_002753725.1 Deltaproteobacteria bacterium | reverse complement strand
GGTCCAGTTCTTTTTCTGTCAGACGTTCATTCATATCTTTATTCAAAAGGATTTGATGTTCTTTTGACAGTGTCATCAATTGCGTCTGGACTGTCTGATACTGATCCATCCAGGATTGTTCCATTTCCGAAAAAACAATTTGAGCGGTTGTGACATTTCCACCGCGACTGGCGGATGAAAGGGTTACCTGAAAATATTCTTCTTCTTTGAGCATTCGCAATACCCACTGGGCTTCATTTAAACGGCCTTCCTGAATTAATAAATCGGCTAATGCGCGATAGACATCTGCTTTGCTTTTTACAAAAGCAGTTAACAATTCCTGGGGCATATCCAAAAAAGAATCGCGCATGGACTGGATGGTAAATACCGCTTGTTTTCCAAAAAAAATAGCGGCTTGTATTTTTTCTTGAGTACTGAAAAGATTTCGAAAACCATCCCATATATGCCAGGATAGATTGGAGTCACGAATTGCCTGAGCGATGGTCATTGCTTTTGAAAAAGATTTTTCAGCATCCAGGTAGTGTTCAAGATCAGTCAGGGCATTGCCCAGATTGTTCAATGTCGCGGCAACTGAAGTATGCCAGGGGCCATATATTTTTTTATAAATTTCAAGGGCCTGTTGAAAATAGTCGCGCGATTTTTCATATTTTCCTGTATGCCGGTAAACAATGCCAAGATTATTTAAATCTCTGGCGATGTCAGACTTTTTATTTTTTTGAATCGTTTGATCAATCAACAGCGCTTTTTCAAATAAGGGGATAGCCTTTTCATAATTTTTTAATCGAACATAGGATGCTGCCAGATTATTGATTGCTGCGCTTGTATGCTCATGCCTGGGCCCATAGATTTGTTGAATCATGCCCAGTACCTTTTTTTGAATATCAACTGCCAGTTCATAGCGACCCAGACGTTCGTAAAGAATGGCCTGAAGGGTTAAATCTCGAGCGGTGTCAAAATGCGGTTGAGAATAAAGCTGTTGATCAATCGCAATGGCTTTTTCAATCAATGTCAACGCCTGGTAATAGTTGGATGTTGTCAAATACAATAAAGACAAGCGATTATAATCTCTTGATACATAAGGAGTGACCTGACCAAATTTTTTTTGATCAAATTCAAGGGCTGATTGAAAGGCGTGTTTTGATTTCTCGAATTGATTTATTTTTTTGTAACAATCTCCCAATAACATTAATATTTCTGAACAAAAAGAGGAATTGTTCTGTTGATAAATGGAAAGACTGGTTTGAAGCAAGGGCAATGCCTTTGATATATCATCCTTTTTGATTAACACACGCGCATCAGCGAGGTATTTTTCTGCTTTGGCTGTTTGTGAGACGTCAATGGATGGATTTTTTTTCACCGGTTCCGGTGCGCAAGCCATCACGATGATACTGATGATGCATAGCAGGCATGATATATTTTTCAAGATCATTTCTCCTGTATTTAATGTGCAGCCATTAAAGGACCACGTATAAAATCGTAGACTGGAGTCCCGAAGTTTTAGCTTTGGGAGTTACAGAAAAACAACGCATTGAAAATCTAAGGAACTCCCAAAGCTAAAGCTTTAGGACTCCACTATTCATCGAATTAAGGATCGTGTCTCCGAAATTAAAATAGGGAACTTATTTTTCGAGCATTCCTAAGTATTAATTTGAATTAAATCCCGCACAGGCTGATGAGGAAATCCTTTCAAAGGGGCAAGGTTGTCTTTATCACGAGCAAATGTTGGCATGCTCTGAACGTAAACGCCCATGAGTGTTGCAACAGATAGTAATGATGATGTATGGACACGTTCGTAGCCATGAGAACCATCAACGCCAAATCCCACCAGGGCTGTCCGGGTATCATTGCCTGCCTGGATCGCTGACGCAGCATCTGATTTATAATAATTGAAAATATCACGCGAGTAGGTGATTTGATTTTCCACACAAAGATTAATCAGTTTATGGGTCAGATGATAGTCAAAAGGACCATCGTGATCCATCATAGCAATCGTTGCACCATATTCCGATGAATTCTGATCAGGAGCAACCGTTGCATTATCGATAATGACCATTTCAACCACATCGTTTTGGATAACAGCTGTGGCGCCATACCCGACTTCTTCAAGAATCGTGAATATTAAATGGCAATCAACCGGCATAACAACTTTTTTTTCTACGATCCATTTTGCTAATGTCATTAAAATAGCAACGCCACCTTTGTCATCAATATGTCGTGCATTGAGAAAACAATTAGGGGTTAATTCTGGTGCCGCATCCACTGCAACAAAATCACCAATATCAAACCCTGCTTGCACTAAATCCTGTTTTGAACGACATTTTTCATCCACTCTAATTTCAATATGGTCCCAGTCAATTTTTTGGGTATCAATCTCATCGCCGTATGCATGACCGGATGCTTTCAAAGGAAGAATCGTTCCCCGAAATGGCCCCTGGCCGGTAAAAATTGTCACACGGGCACCTTCAGCAAAACGGCTGGACCATGTGCCAATAGGGGCAATTTTAAGGCGGCCATTTTTTTTCAAATGCTTAACCATTGCTCCAAGTGTATCCAGATGAACAGCAATTGCACGGTCTAAATCATGATGACGGCCTTTTATCGTCGCTCGAATGGCGCCCCGACGGGTAACATGAAAAGGAATGTCAAGCTTTTGAAGTTCGTCGCCAACATAATGAACAATTTGATCTGTATATCCCGAAGGACTTGGGATATTTAACAAGTTAATCAAATGTTTTGTTAAATATGCATAATCTAAGTCAACATTCTGGATACATTGATCATTTATAGTTTTTTTCAAGGGATAAAATCTCCTTTAATGATGCATTTTTATCCGACATAGATCCGGCCAGAAAAAATCAGAGACTTAATTTCCAGTAAAAGATTGCGGAAAAAGCAGATCAATAAAGCGTTCTGCTGTTGGTTGAGGTTCATGATTGGCAAGTCCGGGGCGTTCATTGGCCTCAATAATGACATAATCCGCTCGATGAATATTCGGGACAATGAAATCCAGACCAACAACTGGAATTTCCAGGGCTTGCGCTGCAAAAACAGCAGCATCTTTAATATCAGGATGAATGGTATCCGTTATATCATGAATCGTTCCACCAGTATGCAAATTTGCTGTTTTTCTGACCGTAAGGTTTTTTTGTGCTTCTAAGATATCATCTAATGAGTATCCTGACAGTCCAATGCACCTTTTTGTTTCATCATCAACAGGTACATAACTTTCACCACCGGTAGCCGCTTTCCTTCGGCGATTGTATTTGGCAATTAACTCAGAGATGAGATGAATCCCTGTACCAGTGATCACCGGCGGTTTGCGAACAGCAACAGCGACCACTTCATAATTGATAACAATAATGCGAACATCTTCTCCTTCGATAAGATGTTCAATAATAACATGTTCGCAAACTTTTTTTGCAGAATCAATGGCATTTCGTATATTCTGTTCTGTACGAAGATCCACGCTTACAGCATTGCCTTGTTCTCCTTTAGCGGGTTTGACCACCAATCGTCTATATTTTTCAATCAGTGCTTGAATCGATAACTGAGGACCGGCTTCAAACTGGTCGGGAACATTCAGCCCTTTATCTTTTAGAATTCGATGTGTTAAACGTTTATCATCGCATCGGCACATGGCAATGGCTGAGGTTATATCGGTGAGAGATTCCCAGCAGGATACTTTTTTGCCGCCATAATTTAATTGAAAATGATTAAAATCATCATCCAATATGGTGACATAAATGCCTCTCCTGCGTGCTTCGTCAATGATAATCCTGGCATATGGATTCAACTTTTCTTCAGGTTGTGGCGGGGTATACAATGTTTCATTAATCATATTCTTTTTTTTCACACAAAACACTGGAACGCGTTGAAACCCTAATTTTTCATATAATTGAATAGCTTCCGTATTAACATGCATGACAGATAAATCGACATAAGCCCTCCCCCTGGTAAAATAATGTTCAACCAGATGTTGAACCAGTGCCTGCCCAACTGCGGGTACTTGAATTTGTGGATCAACGGCTAATGCCCATAGACTGGCCCCTTTTTCCGGGTCATTGAATGCTTCAACATGGTCAACGCCAGTAACGGTACCGATAATCTTAGAATCATTCAGGGATTCAGCAACAAGATAGGTTCTGAGACGGGTGGCATAACTGTCCAAAACGAAATCAGGATTAACACATACCATATGACGCGCTTGTAAAATAGCATTTACCTTTTCAATATCATCCATATTCTTTAATCGGCGGACATTGATTCCCTGGGGGCGATTGATACCATGCCTGTATTCGTGATGCCACAGTCTGTAAGAATGCGAAGGATCCAGAAAAAGCCTGTCCGGTGCAATGGACAATAACACATGCGGATCTCGAAGATAAAAAGCAATGTTTCTAAGCTCTGGTTCTTCATCACAAATGGCATCAATAATCATTTCATTTTGTTTAAACGTATGACCAAAGATTAATTTTCCCCATCCCATTTTAATGATTGTATCTGATTGAATGGATCTTTCATCGTTTCCAGAAAGTTCCTGCCAGTTTCTCAATGAGGGGCTGGCTGAGCGGTTAAATCGATATCGAAAATCCTGATTTTTTGACATAATGTTATCCTCCTTTTACGATGACTGACAAAGATTAAATATGGATTTGAAGCCAGTTTTCCAGCAGCACCACCTGCCACAGCATGGAACCTCCCAGCGGTGTGATATGTTTTTCAGGTTTTTTAAGCAGTGTTTGTATGAAATCATCATTAAATATTTTTCTATTTTTTGCAGCTTGTGAATGGATAATATCATTAACACGGTCAAGATATTTTCCTTGAAGGTATGTCAAAGCCGGTACAGGAAAATATCCTTTAGGGCGATCAATGACTCTTTCTGGAATAATATTTCGCGCCACTTCTTTAAGAATATATTTTCCACCATCTCTAACTTTTAAATCAGCAGGTATCCGTGCTGCCATTTCAACCAATTCGTGATCCAAAAAAGGAACTCGGGCCTCAAGGCCCCAGGCCATTGTCATATTGTCTACGCGTTTTACCGGATCATCGACCAGCATGGTTGAAATATCATTTCGGAGGGCTTTATCAATGGGTAAATGTGCGCCTTCTTTGGCAAACGCATTGGAAATAAATGCTCTGCTGTAATCCTTATCAATAAATCTGGATGTCACCGTTTTTGTATACGCCTGATGATCTCTGTCAAAAAATACACGTGCGTAATCCTCTACAGCTTGCGTTGAGGTGGTCATCGGGGGATACCAATGATAGCCAGCAAAAACCTCATCTGCACCCTGTCCACTTTGAACCACCTTTACGGATTTTGACACTTCCTCGCTCAACAGATAAAACCCAATACAATCATGACTGACCATGGGTTCACTCATGTTCGCTATACAATGATCCAAACTGGATAACACGCGAGATGTGTCCACTGAAATCTTATGATGCTGGGTTTGAAATGTTTCTGCAATACAATCCGAGTAAATGAATTCATTACCTTTTATATCTTTTACTGTTTCAAACCCAATAGAAAAGGTATTAAGATTTTTTTGGCCATGTTGAGCCAATAAGCCAACAAGCAAACTTGAATCCAGGCCTCCAGATAACAAGACGCCCACAGGAACATCTGCAACCAGTCGTCGAATAACCGCTTTTTCCAGGGCTACTGTTAATGCTTTTTTCCAGTCTGATTCATTAAACTGTTTTTCTTCTTCTCTTGGTGTAAAATTCAACTCCCAGTAGATGGTTTCTTTCATCTCACCATTTGGCGAGAGGGTCATATACGCACCGGGATTTAATTTTCGAACACCTTTTAACAGGGTATACGGCGCTGGCACCACTGAATGAAATGTCATGTAATGGTGCAAGGCGACAGGGTCAATATCTGTATCAATATTACCACCGGCAACCAAAGCCGGTAATGTTGATGAGAAACGAAACACATCATGTTGATGCGTATAATATAGCGGTTTAATGCCCAATCGATCCCGAGCAAGAAATAATTGGCCGGAATCTCGTTCATAAATGGCAAATGCAAACATTCCATTGAAATGATTCACACAGGCTTTTCCCCAGGCATGATATGCTTTTAAAATGACTTCTGTATCCCCCTGGGAGAAAAATCGATACCCTCTTTGTTGGAGTTTTTTTCTAAGTTCAGGATAGTTATATATTGCGCCATTAAAAACAATACTCAATCCCAAATCACTATCAATCATGGGTTGTTGTGATCTTTCACTTAAATCGATTATTTTTAACCGACGGTGTCCCAAAGCCACTGCAGATTGAGAAAAAAGGCCTGATGCATCCGGTCCTCTTGATGTCATTTTTGAAATTATTTTTTCCAAAGATCCGATAGAAGGGGAGGCATTTCGAAACGCAAACTCCCCGCATATCCCACACATAATATCTCCTTATAAAATGATTCATGTTAAATTTGTATCTGTTATTGATTTTTTACTAAACGCTATAGATTGTTTTTTG
>PEAL01000307.1 GCA_002753725.1 Deltaproteobacteria bacterium | reverse complement strand
GCCGTTCAAAAAACAGATGGCCAAATGCTCTTTAATCCATCATCAAAAACGTGCCTCAATGAAGGGGATACGGTCGTTGCCCTTGGACAGCCTGATGATTTAATTGCATTTGATCAGACACTGAATCCAAAAAAATGATCCATGAACGTACTCAAATTGTTTTATGAAAGGGAATATAAAAAATGTTAGATATTAAATTTATTCGTCAACATGCAGAAATAGTTAAACAGAGTCTTACCAAAAGAGGTGATGACCGTATTGACCTTGATACCTTCGTTCAAACAGAATCCGATTATCGTGATATGTTGACAGAAATTGAAGCACTTCGTCAAAAAAGGAATATGGTTTCTGGTGATGTCGCCAGAATGAAAAAAAACAATGAGGATGCAAGCGATATTACATTGGAAATGCGCCAGGTATCCACTCAAATTAAAGCCTTGGAGAAACAACTGTCAGAAAAAGAAGCGAGCATAAAAGAAACGTTACTGTTGATTCCAAATATCCCTCATGAATCTGTCCCACCAGGCCTGGACGAATCGAAAAATGTGCAGGTTAAATCCTTTGGCACTCCCACTGTATTTAATTTTGAACCCAAAGCTCACTGGACATTAGGAGAAAATCTGAAAATCTTGGATTTTGATCGAGCATCCAAGATAACTGGAGCGCGTTTCCCTCTGTATTTTAAAGAAGGTGCGCGCATGGAACGTGCCCTTATTCAATTGATGTTAGACATTCATACCAGGGAACATGGATACATTGAAACCCTTCCTCCTTTTATTGTCAATCGGGAAAGCATGACTGGCACAGGGCAGTTGCCTAAATTTGAAGAAGATTTGTTTAAAATTGAGGGCTATGACTATTTATTGATTCCCACGGCAGAGGTACCGGTGACCAATATTTATCGAAATGAAATATTGTCTGAAAAGGATTTACCCATCTACTTTACCGCATATACCCCTTGCTTTCGGGCTGAAGCAGGGTCGTATGGTAAAGATACTCGCGGTTTAATTCGGCAGCATCAGTTTAATAAAGTCGAACTGGTCAAACTGGTTCACCCTGATCAATCCTACGATGAACTTGAAAACTTGCTGATCAATGCAGAAACCATCCTTCAACGACTTGAATTGCCATATCATATCGTAACTTTATGCGCTGGAGACCTGGGCTTTTCTGCTGCAAAGACATATGATATCGAAGTCTGGATGCCTGCTCAAAATAAATACCGAGAAATTTCCTCGTGCAGCAATTTTGAATCTTTCCAGGCCCGGCGGGCAAATATTCGATTCAAAGAGCAAGGTAAAAAAGGAACACAATTTATACACACATTGAATGGGTCAGGTCTGGCAGTGGGGCGAACCTTTGCAGCCATTCTTGAAAATTATCAGCAGGAAGATGGTTCGGTGATTGTTCCTGAGGCGTTGCGACCCTATATGGATGGTTTGGAAAAAATTTGTTTGAATTGAAAGGATTATACTCCAATGGAATTAGCTGCTTTTCCCGAAGACATACGAGATGTTATCATACCTGAAAAAAGCGGAGTTTATGAATACCAATGCTTGAATTGTCATAAAAATTGGGATATTGAAAGTCTTTTGTATACCTGTCCGGATTGTGGTCATGTATTGATGATTGAAGATCAAAATTTTGATCGATTGAAAAATATTTCTGGTGCAAGATGGCATAAAATATTTAATTATCGAAAATTATTAAATATTCAGGGATTAAAAGGGATCTTTCGGTATCATGAATTTTTAGGGGCTGTGCTACCGGTCGATGATCTCGTCTACCTGGGTGAGGGCCATACACCCATGATTGAAGCCAATTCCGTTCTTCAAGAAATGATTGGGATTCGTTTTTATTATAAAAATGATGGTCAAAATCCAAGCGCATCTTTCAAAGATCGTGGAATGGCCTGCGCATTGAGTTATATCAATTCTTTGATTCGTTCGGGAAAACTTTCCGAAGTTCTGGCCATTTGTGCATCAACGGGTGATACATCGGCTGCTGCCGCGCTTTATGGATCATATCTTGCCCCACATATAAAAACAGCTGTGCTTTTACCCCATAAAAAAGTTACCCCCCAACAATTGTCTCAGCCCTTGGGGAGTGGCGCGAAAGTTTTTGAAATTCCAGGTGTTTTTGATGATTGTATGAAAGTTGTTGAAGCCCTGGCCGATCAATATCATGTGGCTTTGTTGAACTCGAAAAATGCCTGGCGAATTTTGGGTCAGGAATCTTATTCATATGAAATTTCACAGGATTTTGATTTTGATCTTCGTTCTGTAGCTGTCATTGTTCCCATTGGAAATGCAGGCAATATCACAGCCGTTATGAATGGCTTTATCAAATTTTTTAATGCCGGTATCATTGATCATTTGCCGCGTATTATTGGTGTTCAGTCGCATCATGCAGACCCTGTGTTCAAATATTACCAGCAGAAAGATCCACAAAATCGAAAATTTCAGGCGATTACGGTTAAACCTAGTGTTGCACAGGCTGCCATGATTGGCAACCCTGTATCCATGCCCAGAGTGATCAACCGTGTCAACCAGTATGACCGCTTATCTGGTAAAGAAAATGTTTTTTTTGTACAGGTAACTGAGCAAGATATTATGGATTGGCAAATCCGTGCCAATCAAAATGGTCATATTGCGTGTACCCATGGCGGAGAATGTCTGGCCGGATTAATTCAGGCCATTAAAAACAAAATGATTGACAATCACTATCAGGTGGTTCTGGATTCAACGGCCCATGCACTGAAATTTGCCGGATTTCAAGACCTCTATTTTCAGGATTGTTTTCCAGATGCGTTTGGTATTACTCCAAAAGATGAACTGAAAAATTATCCCGAACTTATCAGTCCAGAAAATACACCGGTTCCCATTCCTGGACAGCCTCTATCGCCTGAAAAGTTTCAACAATTTGTCGAAAAAACATCAACAGAAATTGCATCATGTCTCCAATTAAAAAAACGAATATCCTGATAAAAATCAGCATATTTATAGCTTTAGCCTGTTTGATGGGATCCTGTCAGACCATTGACCGATCCCAACAAAAACAGGCTGAATCGTTAAGAAATCTGGGTGAAGTCTATTTGCGTCAAGGAGATTTCAATTCAGCATTGCGTACCTTGTTTGATGCCCAACGATTAATGCCGAAAGATGCATATATTCAAAATGATATGGGCCTGGCATATTTAGCCAAAAAAAGGCCAAAACTTGCCATTGATCACTTTAAAAAGGCAATAAAATTTAAACCTGAATATGCGGATGCATTAAACAATTTAGGAATCGCTTACCTGGAAAATCAATCCTATTTATATGCCATTCAATATTTTAATGCGGCACTCAATGACCTGATATATGGAACCCCGCATATTCCTCTGGCAAATCTCGGTCGTGCTTATTATGCTCTTAAAGAATACGATAAAGCCATATCGTATTTCGAACAATCCATTGAACGTATGCCTGATTTTGCAATTGCTCATCGGGGGCTGGGACAGGCCTATATGGCAAAAAAGAATTATACCACTGCCATGTCTACCTTTAAAGAAGCCATTCGCATTGCACCTCGATTTGCAGAAGCTCATTTTGAATTAGGCCTAGTTTATGCTGAGCTTAGTCAATATCACAATGCGGTACAACATTATAATCAGGCCATTCGTTTTTCTCAAAATGCCAGCTTTAAACGAAATGTCCAAAAATATCTGGATCAGATCCAGACATTTAAGATGGATTATCGATTTTAATCAATCACAATGGCTTTTTCCCATAATAGAGTAATGAATGTTGAACAGGAGTTTTTTATGGAATCCCAAATTTTTCATATCTTTCGAAATACCCCCCTGGGTCGAGAAACATTGTTGCAAACCGCATATTTTTCAAAATCCATTGGATGTCAACCCATTGTGTATATTCCGGAACATATTAAATTTTTATTTTATTTTGAAAATGATGTTGTTCAGATTGATTTGGATCATTCGTATCTCTCTTACCCTGAAACAGCCAGAGAACATGCATCACAAGAGCTTGAGCAATATGGCTTGTCACCCCTATATCTAACCCCTAAAAACTTTACAGCGTCAACCCTGCCGGACATCTCAACTGATTTTGATTATATGTGCTGTCCGAGAAGTGTGAGCGATTTATCGCAAAAAATTGGCCTGGGTTATATTGGTCCACGCGTGCGACGCATTGTCTCATCTGCACGATTTCCTGTGCTGATCACAAGTCCTGCATACAAGGAATGGAACAGCATCATCACCTTTTTTGGTGGTTCTCAAAATGCTGTCAATGCATTGAAATTATCTTTTCAATTAAATCGATTATCTGGAAAACCTTTGGATGTCTTTACCCATATTGACAACAAGAGTATTGATCATTATCAGGAAATTATTGAAAAGCAGGGTCTGGATCAAGATTTTGGTCAGGTAAGAAACTGGATTCAGAACGACACAAAAAGCTTTGAAGAAAAAATGTATGACATTCCTCATGATGCTCTCGTGGTTTTGGGTGCTTATGGTCATGGAGTTATTCGAGATATTGTTTTTGGCAGCAAAATGGAAATCGTTCAGTCAATATTGAGCAATAATTTACTGATTGTCGGCCCAAAGTATAAAATTATGCGGTGAACAATAATTCTAAATTCTAATATCCAATGGAGAAAAAAATGAGCAAAACACAAACTTACTCAGGCGATGTCATCATTATTGGTGGAGGTCTTGCGGGAATGACTGTTGCCCTTGAACTTTTGGATCATCATTTTAAAATTGTCATGATCGATAGAGATCAACCGGATCGATTTGGCGGTCTGGCTCGTGAATCCTTTGGAGGCGTGTTGATGGTCAACACGCCTGTTCAACGCAGGATGGGCATTCGTGATACTGTTGAATTGGCAAGAAAAGATTGGATGTCATTTGCAGGCTTTGGGCCGGATGATTTCTGGCCAAAACAGTGGATGGATTTGTATCTTAATCAATCCATTGAGGATATTTATCAATGGCTGAAAAAACGCGGCGTCAATTTTTTTCCGGTGGTTCATTGGGTGGAACGTGGTTATCATGTTCCTGGAAATTCTGTGCCACGATTTCATATGGTCTGGGGAACGGGTAAAGGCCTGATTGAAAGCCTAATTCAACGCTTAGATGTACATCCCAATCGACACAATTTAAGCATTCATTGGGGACACAGGGTAAATACGCTGGAAACAAAAAATGGCATTATTTCAGGATGTTCAGGTGTCATAGACCATAATGATCAATCGTTTAAAGCCCATTCAGATTGCGTGGTTGTTGCCACTGGCGGTATCAATGGCAGTCTGGAAAAGGTCAGACAGCATTGGCATTCTGACTGGGGGGCACCGCCAAAAATTATTTTAAATGGGTCCCACAAATATGCCATCGGAGATCTTCATCAGGGGGTCGAACAAATTGGCGGGAAGTTGACTCACCTGGATTTGATGTGGAATTATGCAGCGGGTGTCAGTCATCCCAATCCACGCATGCCTTTTCATGGACTGAGTGTTGTTCCTCCTCGATCCGCCCTGTGGTTAAATTATCAAGGCCGACGTATTGGCCCACCTCATTTGATGGCTGGTTTTGATACCCGATACATGATCCAGCAAATTTGTCAGGAACCGTTTCAATATTCATGGCATGTGATGAATTATAAAATTGCTGTCAAAGAACTGGCCATATCAGGATCAGAACATAATAAAGCCATTGCGAACAAGGATATTTTTGGCTTTTTAAAAGATATTCTGCTGGGAAATCCCGAACTGATCAATCATCTCATTGATGACTGCGAGGATGTCATTGTGGGCAACTCCATTGATGAACTTGTAGAAAAAATGAATGCTCTTGAGGGGAATCAGCGGGTCAACTGTCATCTTGTTAAAAAAGAAATTGAAACCTACGATCAATGCATTCAAATGAAAGATTTTGGAAAAGATGATCAGTTGACACGTCTCAAGCAATTGAGAAAATACAGGGGAGACAGAGCAAGAACCTGTAAATTTCAACCCATCATGGATAAAAAAGCCATGCCTTTGATTGCCATGCGATATTACATTTTAAGCCGGAAAAGTCTGGGAGGAATCCAGACAGATCTTCAAAGCAGGGTACTTTCAACAGATGGCCACCCGTTATCAGGTCTTTATGCGGTGGGTGAATCCGCTGGGTTTGGCGGTGGGGGAATTCATGGAAAAAGAGCATTGGAAGGCACTTTTCTGGGGAGCTGCATTTTGACAGGACGCGCTGCTGTGCGATCGATTGTTTCAGGGAGACAACGATAAAAGTTTCCGGAATGTATGCTAATCTTTTACTTTTTTGTCAAGTTTAATATCTGTTACCAGAGACTTAGGACTCACAATTAAATAAGTTCCCCATTTTAATTTCGGAGACACGATCCTTAATTCGATGAATAGTGGAGTCCTAAAGCTTTAGCTTTGGGAGTTCCTTAGATTTTCAATGCGTTGTTTTTCTGTAACTCCCAAAGCTAAAGCT
>PEAL01000306.1 GCA_002753725.1 Deltaproteobacteria bacterium | reverse complement strand
GATTCAAGCTTTTGTTTTTCCAGACTGGCTTGTTTACGTTCGCTGATATCCCTTGCAATGGCTAAAATAACATGTTGACCATCACATTCAATCCTTTGTTCAAAGCATACAGCAGGACAAACCCGAACATTCCCAAATTGATGTTATAACTGTTGATCCATGCGAGCCTTCTGGAAGCAAAAACTTTTCAATTATTGAAAGCCGCCATTCGTTCAACCGATCTGCTGTGATACCACCCGATATTGCCACATGCAAAAATTGCTTGGCCGAAATGAACGATCCGAAAAACAGACGTTTTAAATATCCCTTTATCAATTGCACCCATTGTGGCCCACGATTTACAATCATTCAGGATTTACCCTATGATCGACCCAATACAAGCATGGCAAATTTTCATTTATGTGATGCATGTTTTCTCGAATATATCGCTCCATATGACCGAAGATTTCATGCGCAGGCAACCGCTTGTTCTTCATGCGGGCCTTCTGTAACACTTGTCACACATCAAAAAACCGTTGAGGCTGACCCTGTAGATATGGCGATTCAGATGCTCAAACAGGGAAAAATATTAGCCATTAAAGGCATGGGTGGTTTTCATCTGGCAGTGGATGCAACCAACACAGCAGCCGTGTTACGACTTCGAAAGCTAAAAAATAGGCCGGACAAACCCTTTGCCCTCATGTCTGCCACTGTTGAAAAAATAAAACAATTTGCCGAGGTTGGTACTGTAGAAGAAAGCCTTTTAGAATCAGCACAATCTCCTATTGTCATTCTTACAAAAAAATATCCCACTGTCTTGTCAACAGCGATTTCAAAAAGTCCAACGTTTGGCGTGATGCTGCCTTATACCCCGTTGCATCATTTAATAGTGACTTCTTTTTCAGCCCTGGTTATGACGAGTGGCAATGTGAGTGATCAGCCGATCATCTCCAGGAACGACGTTGCCTTAGAAAATCTTGCTTTTGCAGATGCCTTTTTATTGCATGACCGACCTATTTTGAATCCATGCGATGATTCAATTGTTTGTGTCATAAACAAAGAAACGCAAATGATCCGCCGAGCACGCGGATACGTTCCAGGGGCGATTCGTCTTCAAAAATCCATGCCAAAAATTTTGGCCCTTGGTGGACACCTGAAAAATACCCTGTGTCTTGCACATCATCATTATGCATATCTCAGTCAGCATTTAGGGGATTTATCCAGTGTGGATACCATCCAATGGATGCAAAGCACCATTGACCAAATGATTCAACTAACGGGTATTTCGCCTGAATGGGTGGCTTGCGATATGCATCCGGATTACCAAAGTACACGCATGGCTGAAAAAATGGGATTACCGATCATTCAGGTTCAGCATCATCATGCCCATGTTGCAGCATGTATGGCAGAAAATGGGATCATGGAACCTGTCCTGGGGATTATTCTGGATGGAACCGGATATGGTCTGGATCAGACCATTTGGGGGGGCGAAGTGTTGCTTTGCGAAAAACATACCTTTCGTCGCGTTGCTCATTTGGAAACGGTTCCAATGCCAGGTGGGGCATCGGCCATTCAATATCCCTGGAAAATGGCTCTTTCATGGCTACTGAAAACTTTTGGCACTGAGGGACTTGATATTTTTAATCACATTCAACCACAGGCCTTTGATCAGCATTCAGCAAAAATTGTTCAACAGGCGTTAGACCAAAAAATTCTTTCTCCTCTGACAAGCAGTATGGGGCGATTATTCGATACTGTTTCTGCCCTTACAGGATTATGTCAGTCAATTACATATGAAGGCCAGGCAGCCATTGAATTAGAAAATATCGCCGGTGATACACATCGAAAATATTCTTATCATTATATAGATAAAGACATAACCATTGTTCAAATTCAGCCAATGATTCATGACATTATCAAAGATATTCGCTCGGGTATCGCAGTGTCAGAGATTAGTGGGGCCTTTCATACAACGATAGTTGATCTATTGACCGATTTGTGTCATCATTTAAAATCAAAATTTGAAATGGATCATGTTGTTTTAAGTGGTGGGGTGTTTCAGAATAAACGTTTGTTTTCAGGATTAAAAACGAAACTTCAAGAACACGGATTTTATACATACGCTCACGCAAAGGTTCCCTGTAATGATGGGGGACTATCTTTAGGGCAGGCATATGTGGCGGGTTTGAAAGTTGCCCGCGTGGGGTTATAGTGGTGTTATAGTGGTGAATCAAGTTGAATTTTAACCCAAAAAATTCATCCCAAAACGTCGGACATTTTAGATATTACCATTAATCATCTTATTCAGTGTAATCCTGGTTCAAAAAAATGAATAAACATTTTTTTCACATCGAACTTTACAGGAGCTTTTTTATTTGAGGAGTATGGCATTAATCTGATTTCATTAGGGGAAGAACGTAATAAATATTCCGATACAATATCACAAAGAGGAAAATATGACCAAAATTCTTATCATCGATGATAAAAAAGATAATCGCATATCCATATCAGAAATGCTTCGGGCGGTATTTGACGATTGTGTGACCTTAACAGCCGGGTCCGGCCCGGAAGGCATTGAAAAAGCTAAAATGGAATTGCCGGATACCATATTGTTAGATTTACTCATGCCTGGCATGGATGGATTTGATGTTTGTCGGCAGTTGAAATTCCATCCTACCACCTGTCATATCCCTGTGATCTTTATCACTGGTGTAAAGACAGATACAGAAACGCGAATAAAAGGCCTGGACATTGGCGCAGATGCTTTTCTTTACAAACCTTTGGATCGTGCAGAACTGGCGGCTCAGGTTAAAGTAATGCTACGAATCAAAGAAGCGGAAGATGAATTAAGGTTTCAACGAGACCAATTGAAAAAAAATATGCATGATACCAGAAAAGAACTTCTGGAAGCTGAAAAATTATACAAAACATTGTTTATGAGTGCAGCAGACCTTATGTTTTTGATCAACCTTGATGGTGAAATTATAGAAGTCAACTCTGAAGCCTGTTATATCATGGGATACTCTCAAAAAGAACTTATTTCAAACACCCCTATATCCATTAATCCAGCGTTTGAGAAAAAACTCAATGCAATGATGGATATTATCCGAAATAAAAAAAGCGCCTTTTTTGACATGAGTTTTCCCACCAAAACAGGCCAACAGGTTCCCCTTGAAATCAGTTGTCAACGGATTGAATATGATGGTCAACATGTTATTTTAGCCATTGCAAGGGATATCAGCGAACGTAAACAAGCCAGTCTGGAAAAACAAAAGCTTGAATCTCAACTGAGACAGGCCCAAAAAATGGAAGCTATTGGCACGTTAGCCGGTGGTATTGCTCATGATTTCAATAATATTTTGTTTCCAATTTTTGGTTATACACAGATTTTGATGAAAAAATGTCCTGATCGTCAGGAATTTCAGGATTATCTTCAAAATATATTGAAAGCTGCCCGGCGGGCAAAAGATTTATCTCAGCAAATATTGACCTTCAGCCGGCAAAGCAAGCACGAACATAAACCGGTTATGCTTAGTCCTATTGTCAAAGAATGCTTGAAACTCCTTCGCGCATCTTTGCCAAGCACAATATCTGTGAAACAGGATATTGATTCCGATATTGGCCTGGTTCTGGCCGATCCCACAGAACTTCATCAAATTATTATGAATTTATGTACCAATGCGTATCATGCCATGCGAGATTCAGGCGGCATTCTGGATGTCCGTTTGAAACGTGTGAAGATTGAAGCCCTGGAGAAATCCGAACATCCAGAACTGGCACCAGGGCAATATTTAAATTTAATGGTTCGGGATACCGGTAAAGGTATTGATTCAGAAATTCTCTCCCAGATATTTGAGCCCTATTTTACCACAAAACCACAAGGTGAGGGCACCGGGTTAGGATTATATATCATCTATGGAATCGTTAAAAATCTTTCCGGAAAAATAGATGTTCAGAGTCAAATCAATGAAGGAACCGTGTTTAATATTTATATTCCGGCTTTTTTAAAACCCAAAAGCCAGGACAGCCAGGACATGCCAATGTCCCAAGTCCCTGGTGGAACAGAACGTATTTTACTGGTGGATGATGAAGCGCCCATTATTGAAATGATGACATTTATGCTCGAACAAATGGGATACCTGGTCACCGCCCGAACATCCAGCAGGGAAGCATTGGATCTTTTTCGAACCCATCCGGATCATTTTGATCTGGTCATTACCGACCAGACCATGCCAGAGTTAACCGGAGATATTTTATTTCAAAAAATCAAGGCCATTCGTAAAGACATGCCGGTCATCTTATGTACAGGCTACAGCGAAAAACTGTCTCATGAGCAAGCCCAACAATTAGGGATTGACGCTTATCTGTGCAAACCGGTTGTATTGTGCGAGATGGGGGCGGTTATTCGAAGAATTATAGATGCTAATAAATAGAGGCATTTCAATGAAATATGTCGCAGATTTTCACATTCACTCTCATTATTCACGCGCTACAGCAAAAAACCTTGACCTGGAACATATCTATCAGGCCGCACAAATCAAAGGGATTACAGTTGTGGGCACGGGCGATTTTACCCATCCAGGATGGATATCAGAAATATCAGAAAAGCTTGAACCTGCTGAAAATGGATTGTACGCATTAAAGTCCGAATTTGCAAAACCTGTTGATGCCAAAATTCCGCCACTTTGCAAAGGCCCTGTGCGGTTTATTCTGACATCGGAAATCAGCAGTATCTATAAAAAAAATGACCGAACCCGAAAAAATCATAATCTACTGTTTATGCCAGATATTGATTCAGTGCAAGCCCTCAATGCCAGACTGGACAGTATTGGAAATATCCATTCTGATGGTCGCCCAATTTTAGGACTGGATGCCTATCACCTGCTGGATATGACGCTGAATGCCCATGAAAAGGGCTTTCTTGTCCCTGCACATATCTGGACACCCTGGTTTTCATTGTTAGGGTCAAAATCAGGCTTTGACTCTATGGAAGAATGTTTTGAAGATCTGACCCCATATATCTTTGCTGTGGAAACAGGTCTGTCATCTGATCCATCGATGAACCGTCGGGTGTCTTTTCTGGATCAAGTGACCCTCATTTCTAATTCTGATGCCCATTCGCCGGATAAGCTGGGCCGTGAGGCCAATCTGTTTGATACAGACTTATCCTATGATGGCATGCTTCATGCCATGAAAACCGGCGAGGGATTCAACGGCACCATCGAATTTTATCCTGAAGAGGGCAAGTATCATCTGGATGGTCATCGAAAATGCGACACGCGCATGACGCCAGAAGAAAGTCTCAAGCATGATGGTATCTGTCCACACTGCGGTAAACCCTTGACCCTGGGGGTGCTTTATCGGGTCAATGCATTGGCAGATCGAATGGAAAAAGATGTGGATTCACCCCCTTTTATCAGCTTGATTCCATTAAAGGAAATGCTGTCCGAGATCATGCAAAAAGGCCCACAAACCAAAACAGTGACCGCTCAATATCAAACTGCCATCAACACCCTAGGGTCTGAATTTTATATTTTAAAAGACTGCCCCTTGGAAACCATAAAAACATCCAATATTCCGCTGTTATCCCTGGCTATTGAGCGTTTGAGAGCAGGAAACGTCCATCTTTCAGGCGGGTATGATGGTGAATTTGGAACGGTCAAAGTCTTTGAACCCTCAGAAATTGACGCCTTGAAAGGTCAAAAGTCCTTGTTTAAGGCAAGGGTGAGATCATCCAAAAAAACAACTCAACCGCCAATAATTGCAAAAAATTCATCTTACATCACACCTTCACATCATAAAATACTTCAGAACAAAAAGGATTCAACCCCCAGCTTGCCAAAGGATAATATCTCTGGTTTGAATACCGCTCAACAGGAAGCGGTACAGTTTGAAGACCGTCACTTGATGATTATGGCCGGCCCGGGCACTGGAAAAACGCGAACATTGACCCATCGAATGGCCTCCTTGATGGACAAAAACATCACTACCGGTGATCACATTATAGCCGTAACTTTTACCCACAAGGCTGCTGAGGAAATGAAAGACCGATTGAAACAGTTGTGCAAGCAAACACTTTCTCTGCCACTGGTTGCCACATTCCATGCATTGTGCCTTCATATACTGGAGCAGGAACACTCCGATATCAAAACCATACGAATTTTAAATGAAACCGAACAAGATGTTTGTCTGTCTTATGCCATGAAAAATTGCCCCAACGTCAAGACCTTACCATCAAAAAAACACTGCAAAAAATGGATTGAATCAGCCAGACAAAAATGCCTCTCACCTCATGATGATTTGACGCCAGTAACACAACATTCAAGGTTCAGTGAGGTATATCTTTCCTATGTCAATTTTCTGAAACAGCATCAAGCCCTGGATTTTGAGGGTATTATTTTTCAAACCATTCAATTATTTCGCCATCAACCTGAAATAAACGCGCGATGGCGTCAGCAATTTCCATATATTTTTGTGGATGAGTACCAGGATGTCAATTTCAGCCAATACACCCTCATTCGACTG
>PEAL01000305.1 GCA_002753725.1 Deltaproteobacteria bacterium | reverse complement strand
ATTTTTCTCATTAATGGCTTGACACAGAAGTAAAGATTCGATAAACGTTTAGAAAAAGTGATTTTGGTCCCTTCCAAAAAAAGGAAACCACTACGCCTGCTTTTCTGATTTATTACCTAAATATTACTGCCAAAGTATGAACAATCCAATAAGTGTAACGAGAATGGTTAAAGCCATTCGTTAAACAATGTATTTCTACAGATAAGAAAATATCGAAAACTTTTTAATATCCTCACAATTCAATTGTGATAAAAAAACCACCCTGTGGTAGAGTGACATTATGAACCTAGTTGATTTAAAAGACAAAAAAATCAGTGAGTTAAACCAGGTTGCAAAAACCTTCAATATTGAAGGAGCATCTGGTTTGCGGAAACAAGAACTCATTTTTTCCATCCTTCAGGCACAAATCGAACAAAATGGCCAAATCTACGGAGAAGGCACATTGGAGATTTTGCCGGATGGTTTTGGATTTTTGAGAGCACCGGATTATAACTATCTTCCTGGTCCGGATGACATTTATGTTTCCCCATCTCAAATCCGTCGTTTCAATTTGAAAACCGGTGATACCGTTTCTGGACAAATAAGACAGCCCAAGGAGTCAGAACGATATTTCGCTCTGCTAAAAGTTGAGGCGGTCAATTATGAAGATCCTGAAATTGCAAGAGATAAAATTCTCTTTGACAATCTGACCCCACTGTATCCTACCCGGCGAATGAATCTTGAAAGAGAAGAAAACAATTTTTCTATGCGCGTGATGGATTTATTGACGCCCATCGGCTTTGGGCAGCGCGGTCTGATTGTTTCTCCGCCCAGAACTGGAAAAACCATGTTGCTTCAGAACATTGCCAACAGTATCAACAAAAATCATAAAGATGTTTTTCTGATTGTTTTGTTGATTGATGAGCGTCCTGAAGAAGTGACAGATATGCAACGTTCGGTTAAAGCTGAGGTGATCAGTTCCACATTTGATGAACCGGCACAACGCCATGTACAAGTCGCAGAGATGGTTATTGAAAAAGCCAAACGCCTGGTCGAACATAAAAAAGATGTGGTTATTCTATTGGATAGTATCACCCGTCTTGCTCGTGCATACAACACAGTGGTTCCTCCCAGTGGAAAAATTTTATCTGGTGGTGTCGATTCCAATGCCTTGCATCGTCCCAAACGATTTTTTGGTGCTGCCCGAAATCTTGAAGAAAAGGGGAGTTTAACCATCATTGCTACAGCCCTTGTGGACACCGGAAGCCGAATGGACGAAGTCATTTTTGAGGAATTCAAAGGCACCGGCAATATGGAAATCCATCTGGATCGACGTCTTTCAGACAAACGAACATTCCCGGCAATAGATATCAATAAATCAGGCACACGACGGGAAGAATTACTCCTTAAAGAAGAAACGCTTCAACGTGTTTGGATTTTGCGGAAATTACTGGCCCCATTGAACCCGGTTGACAGCATGGAATTTATACTGGACAAAATGACCGGTACAGAAGATAATCAGGTTTTTCTTGATTCCATGAATACATAGTGATATAGAATCCAATTCTCATGTTTGAAGAATGACCATCATTATAGATGATCTGCACGTTTGCAATTTTTACTCAATGTAAAAAAACGCAATAAGCGTTTCTATCATAAATATGTAAGGAGTTATCGAATGAAAAAAGATATCCATCCGGGTTACCAGCAAACCAACATTACATGTGCTTGTGGCAATACCGTTGTTACAGGTTCGACCAAAAAAGACATTAAGATTGAAATTTGTTCTCAATGTCATCCGTTTTTTACTGGAAAACAAAAACTGGTAGACACAGCCGGACGAATCGAACGATTCAAACAAAAATATGCAACGTTTAATACAAAAAAGCAGGCATAAATGCGTTTTTTAGTTTTTCCAGGCTAAAGGTAATTTTGGTGTGCCTTTAGCCTTTTCTTTTTTAGCAATGCAGTAATCATTTTTTACATTTGACACCTCAGTTTTTGAGCATGCCATTTGTCTATATTTCACTATAACAATTGAGAGAGTATGTTTGATCGTTTAAAAGGCGTTGAAGATCGATTCGTTGAAATCGAAAGAATGCTCAGCCAACCTGATATTCTTCAAAATCAAGAAAAATATCAAAAATTTGCTCGTGAGCACGCTGAGCTTTCAAAAATTGTCAATGTGTTTCGAAAATACAAAGCAGTTGATGCACAAAGAAAAGATGCAAAAGAACTGCTGAAAGATTCTGATCCTGAAATGAAAGAGCTTGCACGTGAAGAGCTTATAGAATTAACCGATAAAAAAGAATCACTTGCACAAGCAATAAAACTGTTACTCTTGCCCAAAGATCCCAATGATGACAAAAATGTTCTCATTGAAATTCGTGCAGGAACCGGTGGTGATGAGGCAGCCTTGTTTGCTGCTGATCTTTTCAGGATGTACAGCCGATATTCGGAGAATCAAGGATGGAAGATTGAAATCATGAGTGAGAATGTCACCGGTGTGGGGGGATTCAAAGAAATCATTGCCATGATTCACGGTCAAAAGGCCTACAGTGTATTTAAATATGAAAGCGGAACACACAGGGTACAACGTGTACCCACAACTGAAAGTCAAGGACGAATTCATACTTCTGCGGTAACAGTGGCAGTTTTACCGGAAGCAGAAGAAGTTGATATTCATATTGATCCCGGCGAACTAAAAGTAGATGTCTATCGATCCACCGGTCCAGGTGGACAGAGTGTTAATACGACAGACTCTGCTGTTCGAATTACGCATATCCCCACAGGTTTGATTGTTACCTGTCAGGATGAAAAATCTCAGCATAAGAACAAAGCCAAGGCGTTAAAGGTGCTAAGGGCGAGACTGCTGGATCGCAAAACCCGAGAACAACAGGCGAAACGCTCTGAAGATCGTAAAAATCAGGTGGGTAGTGGTGATCGGAGTGAACGCATTCGAACCTATAATTTTCCACAAGGACGGGTCACTGATCATCGAATCGGACTAACATTGTACAAACTGGAAAGTATTCTCACCGGCGAAATCCAGGAACTTGTTGACCAACTGACGACCTTTTACCAGGCACAGGCACTACAAGATGTCGATAACTACCGACCAATGGACCATTAAATCTGTTCTCACCTGGACACAAACGTACTTTAATGAAAAATCGGTTGAAAACCCCCGATTGTCAGCAGAATTGTTATTGGCAGATACATTGGCCTTAAAACGCATTGATTTGTATCTTCAATACGAGCGTCCTCTTGAAAAACAAGAGTTACAATCGTTTAAACAAAAAATTCTCCGTAGAATCCACCATGAACCCATTGCTTATATCATTGGTTCAAAAGCATTCTGGGAATCCACCTTTGATGTTTCTCCCCAGGTATTGATTCCAAGACCTGACACAGAAACATTGGTTGAGACAGCAATTTCAAGTATTCAAGGGAAAACAATACCTCTTCGAATACTTGAAGTGGGTGTTGGGTCAGGCGCCATTATTATTTCTTTAGCAAAAAAATTTCCACACCACCACTTTTTTGCCACCGATCGCTCTTACCCTGCAGCATTTATCGCTCAACAAAATGCAAAAAAAATTCTTCCTGCAACGACCGTTCATTTTTTAATTTCAGATTGGTTTTCAGGCATTTCAATGAAGCAACCATTTGACATGATCGTTTCCAATCCACCTTACATTTGCACACAGGACTTAAAAACCCTGCAACCCGACATTGTCAACCATGAACCCCAAATGGCTCTGGATGGTGGACATGATGGACTACATCATATACGACAAATCATTCAACATGGAGAAAGCTATCTGAAACACAATGCTTACTTGATAATGGAAATTGGATTTGATCAGCGAAATGCTGTGGAACAAATTATTTCATTAACTGGAAAGTATGATTCTGTTAAATGCATTAAAGATTATGCCGGCCATGAACGTGTATTGATTATGCATAAGCGAACGTCTGAACATGGAGCATGAATGCTGAATGCTTCCGCTAAAGTAAATTCTTAAAAATCTTCAGGATATGTAAGAAATCAAAAACAGAGGATAATATTTTTGAACAATGGCACCGAGTTCCTTGATTGTTTGCAGGCTATGGTATATCAATCGATAAGAGCCTGGAAAATGTGTATAGAGAACGGGGATTTCCAGAATAGAAGCCTGTTGTCTATGCAAGGTCAGAAAAAATTCACAGTGAATGCCAAATCCATTGCTGATAAATGGCTGGTTCCGAACAAATTTAGAATGAAGCATCACAATACCACTTCCCATATCCCTGACTGGAATTTCAAACAAAAGAGTACAAAACCAATGATGTAAAAAGCTCAACATTTTTCTATGGAGGGGATAGTTGTTCAGGCGGGCGTATTTGGAACAGACCACACAGTCCCACGAAGTGGAAAGATCAATGATACGAGAAATATTTTGAATATCATAGGAAAGATCCAAATCAATGATGATCAGAAGATCTCCATCCATTTGAGAAAAACCCAGCTTGAGGACCGAACCTAATCCCTGGTTTTTTTTTTCGATGATCTTTACGAAAGGATGGTTAAAAGCTTGAAGCGCAATATCACTGCCATCCGTGCTACCATCATTGATCAGTAATATTTCATAAGGATGTCCACAGCTATCCATAGCAGATATGATCTTCGGGACATTGGATGGGATAATGGATACCTGATTGTACACAGGTGTGATGACGGATATCTTTTTCATGGATATCACAACCAAGCAATTTTTATTCCGAAAATATTGAATAATGACGATAACAAAACAAATTCACTCTAAAAAGGGTGCATGCAATAAGCATCAATATTCCATTATCATTCCCACGTATAATTCAAAAACCACTCTCATTAAGCTATTGAATTCTATTTTAGCCACTGAAAGACACGAACGTTTTGAAATTATTGTTGTTGATGATGCCAGCACAGATCAAACATATCAGGCAATTTCAGGATACCCGATCCGAACGATCCGGTCTTCAACAAACAGAGGAAGTGCTTATGCCCGAAATACAGGGGCTTTAGCTGCTCAGTCATCCTGCTTAATATTTTTCGATGCTGATATTGTTGTTCAGCCGGATACCCTGGATCGTCTGATTGCGTGCATCGATGGTCAACCTGAAAACCATGTATACATGGGGGTATATTCAGACACACCGGTCCAAAAAAATTTAATCAGTGAATACAAAGCCATGCTTGATGCTTACCACTGGAAAAATATAAAAAATCATCAGGTGACATCCTTTGAACCCCGCTGCGCCATCATGAGAAAATCGTTATTTGAAAAAGCTGGTGGATTTGATGACACCATTGCCGGCGCCGATGTTGAAGATTATGAACTGGGCTACCGGTTACTGGACTTAAAAACACGCCTGTTTGTCAATCCAGAGATTCAGGTCGATCACCATTTTCCAACGTCTTTTCATCAACTGTTTTCAACAATGTTTCACCGCACGCAATCCTGGATGCAGTTATTTAAGCATCGAAAAAAATTTGACAACGTAGCATCAACATTGGAATCCGCACTGGCTTGTGGGATTGCAGGATTGAGCGGTTGTTTATTACCTGCCATAGGGATTGATTATCGTGCATTTCTGGGTTTTTTCTGCATGGTGAGTTTGTTTATATTTTTATTTTCCGACTTTTTTTTATACATTTTTGATAAAAAAAATTTTGGGACTGGAATAAAAATGACTGTTCTGCATTATACTATCTGCATGCTTGTATTTTGGGGGGCGATGATCGGATTGTTCGGGAGAACGAGAAAGGAAGCATTTGAGGCATAACAATTGACAAAAAAAATGAATATTGCATAATAAGACCACAATCAAGAAAGGAACGTTTATGTTATATATTGATTTTATTGATACTGAAACAGGAAAACAGGTTTTTGAAGAGGGTAAGATCATTGAAGCACAAAATGGCATTATTGATACTATACAATTGCGATTTGATCCTATTCCTGAAACCAGCATTCATTTAATAAAAAGTATTGGGGATTTAAAAAGTCTTTACAAATTAAGACAACATGCTGTGAGCTGTCCATCCCAAGATAACTTTATCACTCATCTGGTTCAGGTTGTTCCAGAAAAAAAATGGAGAAAGTCATCAAAAAAAGCAAACCGTGGCACGGATGAAGCTTTTTTTGGATTAATGAAAGTCAGTGGCACGGCGGTATTAAAATTAGTGGGGATAGATCCCGTGGATGCTGATCACTATGCCTTTAAATCGATTGTGTTAAAGGAAAAGAAACTTGAACCAGATATTGTGGGATTTCCAGTGCTTGAAAAAAATAAACAAAAGATTTTTATTGAATTTCAAGCGTATGACTATCCATTTATCAAGTATAATCTGGTCTCAAAGGTTTTGATGGCTTGTGCTCAAGATAATGATAAAGGCGAGGTACAGGCAGTTATCATTTATACTGAACAAAAGTATAAGGACGTTGCATTATCCATTCATGCATTTGGCAAACCTGCTGAAGAAATGTTTGATCATCAAATAAAGGAG